>NZ_RZQT01000081.1:0-25924 GCF_003998485.1 Mesorhizobium sp. M7A.F.Ca.CA.001.04.2.1 | reverse complement strand
GGTCTCGACCGCTTCATCGCTTTCGGCAAGAGCGACTTCATCGGCCGCGAAGCAGCGTTGAAACAGCGGGAGGCCGGCAGCGGCCAATGCCTGGTGACGCTGGAAATCGTTGCGCTCGACGCCGATGCCAGCGGTTTTGAGCCTGTCTGGCATCAGGGCCGACGCGTCGGCTTCGTCACCTCGGGCGGCTACGGCTATACGGTCGGCAAGAGCCTGGCGCTGGCTCTGGTCGACCGCGATTTCGCGGGCGAGGGCACCGCGCTCTCCGTGCATGTCGTGGGTGAGGAACGGCCGGCGCGTGTCGTCGCGGCCTCGCCCTACGATCCCCTGGGCAAGGCAATGCGGCAATGAGGAGGATTTCCGATGGTCGATGACGCGGCACGGGACGGCAGGCGCGAGCGCCGGCGTGGACGCACGGGCGAGGCCGGCAGCGAAAGCAGCCGCCGTCCCAATTACCATTCGCTGAAGAACCCGTTCCTGCCGCAGCCGATCTTTTCGGACGACCAGGTGGCGTCGATCCACGACACGGCGCTGCGGGTGCTGGAAGAGCTCGGCATCAAGGTGCTGCTGCCGCAAGCGCATGAGCATTTTGCCAATGCCGGCGCCCTGGTCGATCCAGACACCGACATGGTGCGCATCGGCCGTGACATGGTGACGGCGGCACTCGCCTCGGCGCCGAAGTCGATCCACGCTTACGCCGGTTCGCGCGCCCGCGATCTGACGCTGGAGCTCGGCTCGATGACCTTCCTGGCCGGGTGCGGGGCGCCGAACGTCACCGATCTCGAGCGCGGCCGGCGGCCGGGAACACTGGCGGATTTCGAGGATCTGATGCGGCTGGTGCAGCATTTCGATGTGCTGCATATGCTGGGGCCCTGCATCGAACCGCAGGATGTCGACAACCGCTTTCGGCACTATGCCGTCAACCGCGCGCAGTTGACGCTGTCGGACAAGCTCCCGTTCGTCTTCGCGCGCGGAACGCCGCAAGTCGAGGACGGGTTCGAGATGCTGCGGCTGGCGCGCGGCTTGTCGGAAGAGGAGTTTCTGGCAAGCGCGCATTGCTACACCGTCATCAACACCAACTCGCCGCGTCAGCTCGACATTCCGATGGCGCAAGGCATCATCGATTTCGCTCGCGCGGGCCAGGTCTCCGTCATCACGCCGTTCTGCCTGGCGGGCGCCATGGCGCCGATAACGGTCGCCGGCGCGCTGACGCTGCAGCATGCCGAAGCGCTGGCCGGGCTGACGCTGGCGCAGATCGTGAGGCCGGGTGCGCCGGTCGTCTACGGCTCGTTCTCCTCCAATGTCGACATGAAATCCGGCGCGCCCGCCTTCGGCACGCCCGAGCACGTCAAGGCGACGCTGGGCGCCGGCCAACTGGCGCGCTTCACCGGGCTGCCTTGGCGGTCCGGCGGCGGCAGTGCGGCCAACACCTCCGACGCGCAGGCCGCGCACGAGACGCAGTTCGCGCTGTGGGGCTCGGTGCTGGCCGGGGCGACGATGTGCATCCATGCTGCCGGCTGGCTGGAGGGCGGCCTCAGTGTCTCTTTCGAGAAACTGATCACCGATATCGAGGCGCTGCAGACGGTGGCTGAACTTTGTGCTGCGACGCCCGGCGACACCGACACGATTGGTTTCGAAGCTATCGCCGAGGTGCAGCCGGGCGGGCATTTCTTCTCGGCCGGCCACACCATGGCCCGCTACCGCACCGCTTTCTACGAGCCGCTGGTGGCGGACTGGTCGAATTTCGGCAACTGGACGCAAAGCGGCTCGAAGACGGCGAGCGAGCGCGCCACCGGTGTCTGGAGGCGGGTGCTTGCCGATTTCGCGCCGCCGACCTCGGCCGTCGCCACATCAGGCGTGCTGGACGAGTTCATCGCGCGGCGCACGGCAGAGGGCGGAGCGGCGCCGGTGTCTTGAGGCTGGCTCCCGCTGATCGCCCTGGTTGTGGCGTGATCCGGAACCTATAGCGCCTCCCGCGCATTCAAGGCTGCGGCCGGTGCACTGCGCACCGGTGTGCTGTTTGAGGGGAGGACGACATGGGTTTCGACCAGTATCACGAACCGCCTGAAGAACTGTCGCAGGAGGTGCGGACCTTTGCCCGCATGATCACCTCGCTGATCGAGGAGGCGGAAGCGATCAGCTGGTACGAACAGCGCATGTCGGTGGAGAAGGACCCGCAGGCGCGCGCCATCATGAAGAACGCGCAGGGCGAGGAGTTCAAGCATTTCGGCATGGATCTCGAATTCCTGCTGCGCCAGAAGAAGGACTGGCGCGCGGAACTGAAGGAAATCCTGTTCACCACGGGCGACATCGTCAAGGCCGGGGAGCGAGGCGAGAAGAAGGTGGACTAGGGTATGTCGATATTCAGGTGAGGCCGGCCTGCAAACGACGACTTTCTGCGCTTCCGGTGCTCACGGACCCGAATGTCCGCTCCGCTCCGGTTCTCAAAAGCCATCATTTTCGGCTCGGCCTGACCTGAATCTCAACACACCCTGGCTCAGCGTTTGACAAATTCGCCAGGTCCTGCTGCTGCGATTAATCGCTGTCGCGCGCGACCAGTTCCAGCGGCCAGACCTCGCGGATGATCCGCGGACCCTCCGGGCCGGCGAAGGCGGGAAGCGACGCCAGCAGCATTTCCGCGAGCCGTTGTCCCATCGGCTCCAGCGCCGGGCGGAAGGCGGTCAGGGCTGGCGAGAAATAGCGGCAGAGCGGCGTGTCGACGATGACGGTCACTGCCATGTCGTGACCCGGCCTGATACCCATCTCTGCCAGCGCCTTGCAGCCGCCCAGCGCCATCGCGTCATTGTTGAAGATGATGGCGGTCGGCGGAGCCTTGGAGCGCATCACCTGCGGCGTCACCCCGTAGCCGCCGGCCTCGTTGATGAAGCCGGACGCGATCAGCTCGGGGTCGACCTCGATGCCGTGCCGCCGCAAGGCCTTGCGATAGCCGGCCAAAAACAGATAGCCGAAATTGAGGTCGAGCGACGGGCGGACGGCGGCGATGCGGCGGTGGCCGCGCGCCACGAGGCGGTCGACCGCGTCGGCGCCGGCCTTCTCGAAATCGAGGTCGAGGGAAGGGTAGGACTTGGTTCCGGAGCGGCTGCGGCCGAGCGTGGCGAAGGGAAAGCCGGCCTGGGTGAGATAGTCGATGCGTTCGTCCTCGCGCCGCGTCCAGGCCAGCAGCACCGCATCGGCGCGGCGCGTCTCGACGACGCGGCGCAGGCGCTCCTGCTGGTAGTCGCCCGGCGCGCCCATGACCACGGTCAGGTCGAGCCCGCTTTCCGCAAGCCTGGCCTGCAGCCCGATCAGGAACGGAATGAAGAACGGCTCGCCATATTGCTGGTCGCCCGGATGCGGCTGCAGCATGAAGGCGATCGAATGGGTGGCGCCTTGCCGCAGACTGCGGCCGGACTGGTTCGGCGAATAGTTGAGCGTCCTGGCCGCCTCGAGCACGCGCTGGCGCGTGTCGGCATTGACGTCGGCGCGGCCGTTCAGCGCCCGCGACACCGTGCCGATCGAAATGTTCAGGTGACGGGCAAGGTCATGAATGCTGGATGCCAAGTGACTGTACTCCCCTTGCTTGGCTAGCACCGGTAGCCGCTCAGGCCAAGGCGACAGGACGATTTTCACGAGCGGCCAATTGACATTCTACGCCTTCGGGTGTGTTCTCGTAAACGTTTACGGAAAAACGTTTACGGTCATGCCGTGGATGCCGTGACGATCGGTCTGGAGGGACCGAGCGGAGGAGGAGCGCCGGATGATCAATGCCGTCCTGGTCGGTTGCGGAGCGATGAGCAAGGCCTGGCTCGATGCCGCGCAGCAAGTCGACGGGCTCGCCATTGTCGGCCTTGTGGATCTCGATGCCGACAGGGCACGGGCGAGGGCGCAAGAATACGGCCTCACCAATGCCGTCATCGGCAGCAATCTCGACGCCGTCCTCGATCAGATCAAACCGCAAGCGGTGTTCGATGTCGTGGTTCCCGCCGCCCGGCGCGCGGTCGCGCTGTCCGCCTTTGCGCACAATTGCCATCTGCTGACGGAAAAGCCGCTCGCCGACAGTCCGGAAAATGCGCGCGCCATCGTCGAGGCCGCGCGCCGCGCCGGGCGCATCCATGCGGTCGTGCAGAACCGCCGCTATGTCGCCAATGTCAGGCGCATCCGGAGGTTCCTGGACTCCGGCGCCATCGGTGCGCCGACCAGCATCCACGCTGACTTCTTCGTCGCGCCGCATTTCGGCGGTTTTCGCGAGGAGATGGCCCATGTGCTGCTGCTCGACATGGCGATCCACACCTTCGACGCCGCTCGCTACATGGTGAATGGCGAGCCGGCCGGCGTCTATTGCCAGGAATGGGAGCCGGCCAGTTCCTGGTACAGGCAGGGATCTTCGGCCAGCGCCGTCTTCGATCTCGGCGACGGCAAGGTCTTCACCTACGCCGGCAGCTGGTGCGCGGCCGGCTTCCGCACCAGTTGGGAAAGTGCATGGCGCATCGTTGCCGAGCGCGGCAGCCTCATCTGGGACGGTCATGACGATTTGAGGGCAGAAGCAGTGATGCCGGGCCGCGAGGGAATATTCGACAAAACCCAGCCGATCGAGGTGCCGCCGCTCGATGCGTCCGATCGCGTCGGCGGCCATCTCGGCATTCTCCAGGATTTCATGCACGCCATCGAGACCGGCACCGAGCCGGAAACGCGCGGCGGCGACAACATCAAGAGCCTGGCCATGGTTTTTGGCGCCATCGAAAGCGCCGAGACCGGCCGCCGCGTGACAATCGCAGAGGAAGCACAATGACGCCGAACCCGCTTCTCGACATCCGGATCGGCACCATGGTGCGGGCCAATCTCGACGACCCGGCGGCTTACATCAAACAGATCCTGCCGCTCGGCTTCGAGAGCATCCAGCCCTTCTTCTGGCAGACGCTTTGCGGCAAGGATTTGCCGCGGCTGGCCGGCCTGATCCGCGAGGCGATCGGTGATGCCGACGTCACCGTGTCCTCGCTCGGCGTGTTCGGCAATCCGCTGGAAGACGGCGAGGTCGATCGCGGCGTGCTCAAGGCCTGGGAGACGGTCATCGACAATGCGCATCTGTTCGGCACCTCGATGGTCAGCGGCTTCACCGGCCGCCTGCGCGGCAAGAAGCTGACCGACAGCTTGCCGCGCTTCAAGGAGGTCTGGGGACCGCTGGCCAGACGCGCCGCCGACAAGGGCGTGCGCATCGCCTTCGAGAACTGCGCGATGGACGGCAACTGGGCCGCCGGGGACTGGAACATCGCCCACAATCCGGACGCCTGGGAGCTGATGTTCAACGAAGTGCCGGACGACAATCTCGGACTGGAATGGGAGCCCTGCCACCAGCTCATCTATCTGATCGATCCGATGCCGCAGATCCGCAAATGGGCGCCGCGCATCTTCCACGTCCACGGCAAGGACGCGACGGTGCGCTGGGATGTCATCCGCGAGCATGGCGTGTTCGGCCGGCTGCCCTTCGTGCAGATGCGAACGCCGGGCTTCGGCGACAGCGACTGGACTCGGGTGATCAGCGAATTGCGGCTGGCCGGCTACAAGGGGGCCATCGATATCGAAGGTTGGCACGACCCGGTCTATCGCGGCGACCTCGAGATCACCGGCCAGGTGCGGGCGCTGGAATATCTCAAACAATGCCGGGGAGGGGCCAGCTACCTGCCGAACCCGATGTGAGGATCGGCCGGCGGGAGGAGCCGGCCGGGATGTCTGCAACGCACATTGCCGAAGCGAATGTCGAAACCCCTCGCTTGCGAGGACAAAAAGGGAGGATAAGTGCATGAGCATGACGATGAGAAGGACAGTTCTGCGCTCGACCGTCGTGGCCGCCGCCACGGTGCTTGCCGCTGCGATCTCCACCTTGCCCGCGCAGGCGCTCGACGCCAAATGGTGCAAGGACGTCCACATCCGTTTCTTCGTCGGCGGCGCCGAGGGCGACGCTTTCGGCACCATCGTCTACAATGGCGCCAAGCAGGCAGAGGCCGATCTGGGGCCGAAGGTCGACTACATCTTCTCCCAGTGGGACATCGAAAAGATGGTGCAGCAACTGCGCGAGGCCGTCGCGGTCAAGCCCAACGGCATCGCCATGATGGGCCATCCGGGCGACGCATCAATCATGCCGCTCGCCGAACAGGCGCACAAGGATGGCATCAAGATGATGTACCAGAACGTGCCTGTGCCGAAGGTGGTGGAAGCGTTCGGCGGCGGCTATGTCGGCGCCCAGCAGGAACAGCAGGGCCGCGCGCTCGGCGCCGAGGCGTTCAAACTGGGCAAGCTGAAGGCCGGCGACAAGGCGATCATGATCGGTCCGTTCGAAAACGAAAGTCGCGGCGCGCGCGAACGTGGCACGGTGGCGGCGCTCAAGGAAGCCGGCGTCGAGGTCATCCAGTTGTCCTCACCGCCGAGCGGCGAATGGGCGTCCGATCCCAATCTGGCCATTCCGGTGATCACCGCGGCGCTGCTCAACAATCCCGACGTCAAGGCGGTCGGCTATCCCGGCGGGCAGATGCTCGGCAATGTCTCGACCTATATGCAGGCGGCCGGACGCAAGGCGGGCGAGATCTTCAATTTCGGCTTCGACACCAGCCCGCAGATCGTCGAGGGCTTCAAGGGTGGCTGGGTGCAATTGACCGCCGACCAGCAGCCGTTCCTGCAGGGCTATCTGCCGATCCTCAGCCTCTGCCAGCAGGTTGTGCTGGGGCTGGCGCCGATGAATGTCGACACCGGCGCCGGCTTCGTCACGCCCGAAAATTACGAGATCGTCGCCGAGCTCGCCAAGCAGGCGCTGCGCTGACCTCCCAAGCCGCCGGCCGGGATCTCAGGCCCCGGCCGGCGGGACCGCTGGCGACGACGCCGGCACGAGACAATGAAAGCGAGCATCCGATGGCCGAACGCCTCATCGAACTGCGCGACATCAGCAAGTCCTATGGCCAGGTCTATGCACTGGGCGGGGTCAATCTCAGCGTCGACCGCGGCGAGGTCGTCGGCCTGCTCGGCGACAATGGCGCCGGCAAGTCGACGCTGATCAAGATCCTCTCGGGCGTGGTCAAGCCGACCAGCGGCGAAATCCTCGTGCGTGGCAAGCCGGTGACCGGGTGGAGCGCGGCGCGTTCGCGCGAGGCCGGCATCGAGACGGTGTTCCAGGACCGGGCGCTGGCCGTGCAGCAGACCATCGTTCGCAACATCTTCATGGGCCGCGAGCTGACCGGCTTCATGGGCTTTCTCAGGGTCAACAAGGAGATCGAGGAGGCAAGCCGGCTGATGCGCGAGATCGGCTTCACCTCGAAAGTGTTCACGCCGCAGTCGATCGTCGGCCAGCTTTCGGGCGGCGAACGCCAGGGCGTGGCGATCGCCCGCGCCATCTACAAGCAGGCCGAGCTGATCGTCCTCGACGAACCGACGACGGCGCTGTCGCTGACCGAGACCGCCAAGGTATTCCATTTCGTGCGCCAGGTGCGGGCGAGCGGCCGCTCGATCCTGTTCATCGGCCACAACATCCATCATGTCTTCGACATCGCCGACCGCTTCGTGGTGCTGGACCGCGGCAAGGTTGCACTGACGACCGACCGCAGCGAGGTCAAGTCGGCCGAAGATCTCATCAACTTCATGGAAGAGGTCGCGCATCCCGGCGGATTGGCCGGGCTGCACGATGCCGGCGACGCGGAGCAGAGAGCACGATGAGCAAGACCATGGAGCCCGACCTGCACGAGCCGTCCGCCGGCATTCCACGCCCCAGTGCCCAGAAAGAGTGGAAACACCCATCCGATCACTGGATGCGCGGCTTCATCCTCGACAACCGTGCCGCGCTCGGCACGCTCGCCGTGTTCATCGTCATGATGACGGTGTTCCTGATCGCCAACCCGACCGTTTTCACCACCTGGTATCTCTACCGTTCGGTGCTGACGACGCTCCCCGTTGCGCTATTCGTGGTGGTGCCGCTGGTCTTCGTCGTCACCTGCGGCGAGATCGACCTGTCGTTTCCGGCAACGATGGGCTTCGCCTCATGGGTCTTCGCGCTGGTCGTGCAGGCCGGTTACGATCCGTTTCTCGGCATCGCCGCGGCACTCGTCACCGGCATGCTGCTCGGCTTCCTCGTAGGCTCGCTGGTCGTCTATGGCGGGCTGTCGTCGTTGATCGCCACGCTGGGCATGAATTTCCTGCTGCGCGGCCTGATCCAGATCATCAACGAGGGCAAGTCGATGGCGCTGACCAGCCTCAGCGACAGCTGGGCTTACACGATCTTCTCCAGCCAGCTCCTGGGCATTCCGGTGCAGATCTTCTGGGCCATCGGCTTCGTCGTGCTGTCGGCGATGCTCTACAACCGGCACCGCTTCGGCGCCCAGGTGAGGGTGGTCGGCGACAATCCAGACAGCGCCCAGCAGATGGGCATCGACGTCAAGCGTGTGCGGGTGAAAGTCTTCGTCTTCGTCGGCATCGGCGCGGCCATCGCCGGCACCTTCTCGGTGATGATCAACTTCACCTGGTGGCCGACCGCCGGCGACGGCTATCTCCTGCCGGTGCTGGCCTCGGTGTTCGTCGGCGGCACGCCGACCTGGGGCGGCATCGGCACCGTCGTTGGTGGCGCTATCGGCGCCGTCACCGTGTCGTTCATCCAGACCGGTGTCGTGGCGGCAGGATTGAGCGGCTTTTATGTTCAGTTCTTCAACGGCCTGATCATCATCCTGTCGCTGCTGGGGCATAAGTGGAACCAGGCGCGGTATAGGTGAGGGGCTGTTTCGTTGGCGGACCGCATGCCTTGACGATTGGCGTAGACATCAATCACTTCGTCATCCACGGGTCTGCGCCGCGTCGCTACCCTCCTTGCTTCGCCCGTGGATGACGAAGGTGAGGCTTCCGCGGGGAAAACGCCATCTTCACACCGCGGCGACAAACCCGTCCAGCACGCGTTTCTGGCCGGCTTTGTCGAAGTCGATGGTCAGCTTGTTGCCTTCGATGGCCGAGATGTTGCCGTTGCCGAATTTCTGGTGGAAGACACGGTCGCCGACGTTGAAGGCGGACGGCTTGTCGGAGACGGATTTGGCGACCAGTTCGCCGTCGATGGTGCGGCCCTTGACCGAGGTGCGGCCGGCGCCGTAGCCGCTGTCCGTCTCGCCGTAGCCGATGCGCTCGACCTGGTGGCCGGAGCGCGAGCCCCAGTTGCGGTCGGTCGCCTCGGTGCGGTTGGCCTGCGCGCGCTGCCAGCCCGGCGTCGCATAGGTGTTGGAGAAGGCGCCGGATTTTTCGCTGTCGGCGCCGACATTGTCGAAGCGCGAGGCGCCATAGGGGTTCTGCCGTCCTGCGCCCTGGCCGCCGCGGCCGGAGGCAAAGGAACCGCCGCCATAGGAATTGCCGTAGCCGCCGTAGGAGTTGCCGCTTTCAGCGACCTCGACATGGGCGTTCGGCAATTCCTCGAGGAAACGCGACGGGATCGTCGACTGCCATAGGCCATGGATCTGGCGGTTGGAGACAAACCAGATATGCAGGTTCTTCTTGGCCCGCGTCAGGCCGACATAGGCGAGGCGGCGCTCTTCCTCCAGCCCGGAGCGGCCGCCTTCGTCGAGCGCGCGCTGATGCGGGAACAGGCCTTCCTCCCAGCCGGGCAGGAACACGGTCTCGAATTCGAGGCCCTTGGCCGAATGCAGCGTCATGATCGAGACGGCGTCGAGCCCGGCATTCTGTTCGGCGTCCATGACCAGCGCGACGTGCTCGAGGAAGGAGCGCAGCGATTCGTACTCCTCCATCGAGCGGATCAGCTCTTTCAGGTTCTCCAGCCGGCCGGGGGCTTCCACCGAGCGGTCGTTCTTCCACATGTCCGTGTAGCCGCTCTCTTCGAGAATGGTCTCGGCGAGTTCGGTGTGCGGCGTGGTTTCCAGCGCCTTCTGCCAGCGCTCGAAATTGGCCGCCACTTCGCGCAAGGCGGCGCGCGGCTTCGGCTTCAACTCGTCGCTTTCGGCGAGCTTGGCGGCGGCCTCCAGCATAGGGATGCGCAGCGCACGGGCGGTGTCGTGGATCTGGCGGATGGTGGCTTCGCCCAAGCCGCGCTTGGGCACATTGACGATGCGTTCGAAAGCGAGGTCGTCGGCGCCTTGCGCGACGACACGGAAGAAAGCCATGGCATCGCGGATTTCCAGGCGCTCGTAGAAGCGCGGGCCACCGATGACGCGGTAGTTCAGGCCGAGTGTGATGAAGCGATCCTCGAAGGCCCGCATCTGGAAGGATGCACGGACAAGAATAGCCATGTCGTTGAGATTGTGCTTCTGGCGCTGATAGGCCTCGATGGTCTCACCGATGGCGCGGGCTTCTTCTTCGGAATCCCAGGCGGCGTGGACATTGACCTTGCCATCCTCGGGATCGTTGCGATCCGTGAACAGCGTCTTGCCGAAGCGGCCCTCATTGTGGGCGATGAGGTGGGAGGCGGCACCAAGGATGTGCGCGGTCGAGCGGTAGTTGCGCTCCAGCCGGATGATGGTGGCGCCGGGGAAATCCTTGTCGAAACGCAGGATGTTGTCGACCTCGGCGCCGCGCCAGCCATAGATGGATTGGTCGTCATCGCCGACGCAGCAGATGTTTACGGTGGCGCGGGTTTCGGCCGAAGAGCGCCCAATCTCCCCCTCAAGGGGGGAGATCGGCTTGCCTTGAGGCCTTTGCGCCAACAGCCGCAGCCACATGTACTGCGCGGTGTTGGTGTCCTGGTACTCGTCGACGAGGATGTACTTGAAGCGCTTATGGTATTCCTTCAGCACGTCCGGATTGGCGCGGAAGATGCGGATCGGGTGGCACAGAAGGTCGCCGAAATCGCAGGCGTTCAGCGTCTTCAGTCGCTCCTGATAGGCCTTGTAGAGTTCGCGGCCCTTGCCGTTGGCGAAGGCGCGCGCGTCGCCCTCGGCAATGTCGGCGGGGCCTTGCCCCTTGTTCTTCCAGCCGTCGATCATCTGGGCGAACTGCTTGGCCGGCCAGCGCTTGTCGTCCAGACCTTCGGCCTGGATCAGCTGCTTGATCAGCCGCACGACGTCGTCGGTGTCGAGGATGGTGAAGTCGGAGCGCAAACCGGCGAGTTCGGCATGTCTGCGAAGCAGCTTCACTCCAATCGAGTGGAAGGTGCCGAGCCATGGCATGCCCTCGACATTGCCTTCGCCGATCAGGACGCCGATGCGGATCTTCATCTCGCGCGCGGCCTTGTTGGTGAAGGTCACCGCGAGGATCTGCGACGGGAACGCCTTGCCGGTGGCGAGGATGTGGGCGATGCGGGTGGTGAGCACGCGGGTCTTGCCGGTGCCGGCGCCGGCCAGCACCAGAACCGGGCCCTCCGTTGTTTCAACAGCTAGCCGCTGCTCCGGGTTGAGGCCCTTCAGATAGTCGGGTGCGTTGTTGTGTCCGCTGCGGGCAGCCATGGCGCGCGCGGCGATACCCGACGGGGCCGAGGGCCGCGCATTGGGTTCGTCGAAAAAGGGCATGTCTTCGGAAAAGCCGGACATCGCCCCCGAATGTAGTGATTCGGTGGGGAAAGACCAGAACTGTCTACGTTTTGTTCCGCTAAAGTGCTGGCGGCAAGGATGTATGGGCTGTTCAGGCCTTGCGGTAGCCGAGAGCGACGAAAAATCGCTGCCCTAACGAACGCGCCTCATCGGTCATCACGGCGCCGAGTGCCGTCTGCATCCGGTCGTAGTAATGGCTGCCCGCAGGGGACGCGAGAAATGCCGCGTAAAGCCTGAGATCGTCGAGCGACAAGTCACGATAGGCGAAAGCATTTCCTTCCATGATCCCCTTTTCGGCTTTTTCACGAAGGTTGCCGGCCTGCTTGTGCACCAGCACCATTATCTGCTGATCCGATAAAGGCTGCCCGGCTGCCGCGAGCATTCCCGAAACCATCGCATAGCCCATGTTCAATGCGATCGCTTCAGCCATGTCCACGGCGCTGGTATCGTCGACGATTTTCCGGTACAACGCGAGCCGTGTCGGATCTCCCGCCTGAAGTCCTCCAAGGATTTTCGGACCTTCGATCTTCTTGCGCCCCACGGCTTGCGGATCGGACGCTTGGATCTCCAGGGCTGTGACCCGCCTGCCCAATGGTGAATCGAAGAAAGCAGCCAGATCGGTGAGATCGACGGGCTGCAACCGGCCCCTCATCCGCGCCTCTACGGCTTTCTCCATCCTGTCAGCGTCAAAAGCGCCTTCAGCGGCGGCGGACAAGGCTTCCTTGACTTTTTCCGGCCCCGGCACGGATTTGATGCCGGCGACTATGCTTGGGCCGAGGCCGGCCAGCATCTCGTGGAAGCCGCTTGCCTTGTTGATCTCCTCGAGCGTTTGTGCCGACGCCGGTTGACTGCCAGCCATAAGCACGACGAAGCCGAACAGCGCGCCGGCAATGCGCATCCATGGCGGAAAGACGAAGGGCATGACTCGGTCTACTCCACGGTGATGCTGCGACGGAGACTGCTCGATAACCCGACCGCAGGCAAGATGAATTGCCACCTTGGCGTGTGGGCCAGCTTGACAGGCGGGGCGGGCAGGAGAAAGCTGTGCGCAGGGCAGGAACGGGACATCGGGCTGTCCTTGGCGTGGCAAAGCGCAACAGTCGAAGGAGTATCATCTTGGCTGTCACCATCACCTCCCTCATTCTTTTCCTCATCGGCCTGGCACTCGGCGGCGGCGGCATCCGCCTGGCGATGCTGGGCGGCAGCTGGTACTATGTCGTTGCTGGCCTTGCCTTCCTGATCGCCGCCTGGCTGCTCTACCGGCGCCGGTCCACCGCGCTGTGGCTCTACGCGGCGATCGTGCTCGGCACACTGGCCTGGGCGGTCTGGGAAACCGGCTTCGACTGGTGGGAACTCGGGCCTCGCGGCGGCGTCATCGTGCTTCTCGCTTTGTGGCTGCTGACGCCGTGGGCGAGACGGGGTCTTGTCGGCCCTGACGCACGCGCGCCGCTGATCCTTGCCGTGCTGGCATCACTGGCCGTCGCCGGTTATTCGATGACTTCAGATCCGAAGGACATTGCCGGCGAACTCGGCACCGACAAGGTGGTCGCCAACGCCAATCTCGGCAATGATGTGCCGGCCGGCGAGTGGCATTATTACGGCCGCACGCAGTTCGGCCAGCGCTACTCGCCGCTCGACCAGATCACATCGGACAATGTCGCCAAGCTGCAGCCTGCCTGGACCTACCAGACCGGCGACGTGAAGGGACCGGACGATGTCGGCGAGACCACCTATCAGGTGACGCCGCTGAAGATCGGCGACACGCTCTACATCTGCACGCCGCATAATTTCGCCATCGCCATCGATGCCGCGAGCGGCAAGGAGAAATGGCGCTTCGATCCCAAGGTCAAGCTTGACAAGGACCGCCAGCACCAGACCTGCCGCGGTGTGGCCTATTACGCCGATGCCGCCGGCGCCGCCGGGCAGCCCTGTGCGACCCGCGTCTACCTGCCGACCTCGGACGCGCGGCTGATCGCGCTCGACGCCGCCAACGGGCAGGTCTGTCCGGCTTTCGCCGAGGGCGGCACGCTGAACCTTCTGACCAACATGCCCTATCCGAAGTCGGGCTATTATTACTCGACCTCGGCACCGCTGATCTCAGGCGGCAAGATCATTGTCGGCGGCGCGGTCAACGACAATTATTCGACACAGGAGCCGTCCGGCGTCATCCGCGCCTACGACGCTGCCACCGGCGCGATGGTGTGGAACTGGGATTCCGGCAATCCGGACCAGACGATGCCGTTGCCGGCCGGCCAGACCTATACCGCCAACTCGCCCAACATGTGGTCGACGCCGAGCGCCGACGAGAAGCTCGGCCTGCTCTACGTGCCGCTCGGCAACCAGACGCCGGATCAGCTCGGCGCCGGGCGCAGTGCCAATGTCGAGAAGTTCTCGTCGTCGATCACCGCGCTCGACCTCAACACCGGACAGGTGCGATGGGTGCGGCAGACCGTGCACCACGATCTCTGGGACATGGACGTACCGGCGCAGCCGAGCCTGATCGACATCACCAAACCCGACGGCACGGTGGTGCCGGCGCTGGTCGGACCGACCAAGCAGGGCGATCTGTATGTGCTCGACCGCCGCACCGGTGAGCCGGTCATCGCGGTCAACGAAGTGCCGGCGCCCGGCGGCGCGATCGAAGGCGACCACACATCGCCGACGCAGCCGGTCTCCGACCTCACCTTCATGCCGAAGCCGCTGACCGGCGCCGACATGTGGGGCCTCACCATGTTCGACCAGTTGGCCTGCCGGATCGAATTCCAGGGCCTGCGCTATGAGGGTCGCTATACGCCGCCTTCCGTCCAGGGCTCGCTGATCTACCCCGGCAATTTCGGCACCTTCAACTGGGGTGGCGTCGCCGTCGACCCGGTCCGGCAGGTGCTGTTCGGCATGCCGACCTATCTGGCGTTCAAGTCGCAGTTGATCCCGCGCGATCAGGTGCCGCCGCCGGACGAAGGGCGGGGCAGCGAACAGGGGCTGAACCGCAACGAGGGCGCGCCCTATGCGGTGGTGATGGGACCGTTCCTGTCGCCGCTCGGCATTCCTTGCCAGGCGCCGCCCTGGGGCTATGTCGCCGGTGCCGATCTCAGGACCGGCAAGATCGCCTACAAGCACCGCAACGGCACCGTCTACGACATGACGCCGCTGCCGCTGCCGCTGAAGGTCGGCGTGCCGGGCATCGGCGGGCCGATGATCACCGCCGGCGGCGTCGCCTTCCTGGGGGCCGCAGTCGACGACTACCTGCGCGCCTACGACCTGACATCGGGCAAGCAGCTGTGGCAGGCGCGGCTGCCGGCCGGCGGGCAATCGACGCCGATGACCTATACGGTCGCCGACGGCCGCCAGTTCGTGGTCATCGTCGCCGGCGGCCACGGTTCGGTCGGCACCAAGCCTGGTGACTATGTGATGGCCTACGCGCTGCCGAAGTAGGGGCGACAGGGTAACGCGATCTTTCAGAGGTCGCGCCGCCCCTCATCTGTGCCGGTATCTTTTCCCCACATAGTGACGGGGAAAAGTGCCCGACTGGGCGATGAGGGGCGGGAAATCTTCCGATCGGCCCGTTGTCGATCAGCCAATCCCCAAATGACCCTTCAGGCTGGGCACCGAGCCGAGCACCTTGTTGGTCAGGTCGGGGCCGGCGGCGGCTTCGGCCTGCTGGATCAGCGTCGCGCCGGCCTTCTGGATCTGCGCCATGTCGAGCCCGGATGCCTTGAGCGCGGCGATGCCGTTGATCAGCGCGCCGGCCTTCTCGCCAAGAACGCCGCCGAGCGCGCCCTGCAACGACGACAGAAAACCGCCACCGCCGGCCGGAGCGGCGGCCATGACGTCATATTGATGGGCGAGGTCGTCGGCGCCGGGGATTTTGGCGAAGAACGCCGAGGCGCTGGTGCCTTCCGCCTCGTGTTCGAGCACCGAGAAAATGGTGCCGACGACTTTCTCCGTCGTCGCCTGGTCGAGGCCCGCCTTCTGCGAAACGGTGTTGACGATGTCCTGGACGTTCATGGCGTCACCTCAACCCTGGGTTTTCGTGTTGCGGTTCCGCTCAGTGCGGACCCTGATCAACGATAGTCTGCCTGCATTCACAACTATCGAGCGTAGGGCCAAAGCGGCGGCCCCCGCAAGGACGACCGCGCTGGCGAGGATCGGGGAAGGCATGGTCATGGTCTGGCTTCCTTCTGGGTCTGAGGCACGCGGTCAAGATACCGTAGATAGCCACCTTCCTTCACGATTGTGGCAGCGCCAGCAGGATTTATCGCCAATGACTAAAAAGTGATGACACGGCCGCGCATGGGCACCGGCTTTGCTGCCCGGACGTGGCCGGCGGCATACGCCTGAGGCGATCGACGGCAGCGATGAGTGCTCGACTGGATGATGCCGGCTTGGTCCCTATGTAGCTGGGAATTGAAGCCCGAAGCAGAGGAGCCCATCCATGACGAGACCCGACGCCAAGCCCACCATCACCCAGGCGATGATCGACGCCTATGACGAGTACACGCATCTGACGCTCGATCGCCGCCGGTTCATGGAGCAGTTGACCCGGCTTGCCGGATCAGGTGCGGCGGCGGCGGCGATCGCGCCGCTTCTGGCGGCCAATTCGGCGCAAGCAGGAATCGTCGCCGACAACGATCCGCGCGTGAAGGGCGAGGACATCAGCTACCCCGGCGGCAGCGGCGAGATGAAGGGCTATCTGGTCAAGCCGGCGAACCAGACGGGCAAGCTCGGTACCGTCATCGTCGTGCATGAGAACAGGGGGCTCAACCCGCATATCCGCGATGTGGCGCGGCGCGTGGCGCTGGAAGGCTTCGTGGCGCTGGCGCCGGATTTTCTGTCGCCGCTCGGCGGCACGCCGACCGACGAAGACAGGGCGCGCGACATGTTCGGCAAGCTCGATCCGGCGCAGACCATCGCTGACGGTGTTGCGACCGTCTCTTTCCTCAAGAGCGACAAGGACGGCAACGGCAAGGTCGGCGCTATCGGCTTCTGCTGGGGCGGTGGCATGGTCAACATGCTGGCCGTCAACGCGCCCGATCTCAGTGCCGGCGTTGCCTATTACGGCATGCAGCCGAAGGCCGCCGATATATCCAAGATCAAGGCGGCCTTGCTGCTGCACTATGGCGGACTCGACGAGCGCATCAATGCCGGCATCGACGCCTTCAAGAAGGAACTCGACGCGGCGCATGTCGACTACACGGTCTATGTTTATGAAGGCGCCAACCACGCCTTCAACAACGATACGTCGGCGGCGCGCTACGACAAGAAGGCGGCTGACCTCGCCTGGGGCAGAACGATCGCCTTCCTTCGGGAAAAACTGAAATGACTTCAGCTGTCATGCCGCCGGCGCCCAGGCGGTTTCGAAGGCCGGCGACAGGGTGAAGCCGGCCGGCCGCGCCGAAACGGGGGGCGGGCGGCGCACGCCTTCCTGCAGGTACCGCAACGCCGACGTCAGCCCGTTCATCGTGTAAGGCTTGGCTATGACGCCGATCGCGCCGGCGAAATGATCGGGGATGCGCTTCGGATTGGCGGTCATGAACACCACCGTCGAACTCTTCCTTTCGCCTATGTACTTGGCCACGTCGATGCCGGACGGCCCGTCACTCAGATGGATGTCGACGAAGACGATGTCGGCTTCGGTCGCATCCGCCATGGCCATGGCTTCCGTCGAAGAGGTCGCCCAGCCGACGACGCTGTGGCCGGCGTCCTCGACAAGGCTCTCCAGCTCCATTGCCAGCAGCGCTTCGTCCTCGATGATCAGGACCTTGAGCGGCTCAATCATGACACATTCCCTTTTTCCTGAGGTTCGTTCGGGATCGAGATAACGACCTTCGTGCCGGGGCCGGTGTCGCGCCATTCGATCTCGGCATGCAACTGGCGGGCGAGCGATTTGATCAGCCGCATGCCGAACGAGGCATCGCCGTTGGCGTCGGCCATGCCGACGCCGTCGTCCGACACCTCGATATTCAAATGGCCGTCGGGCTGGCTCATTTTGATGCCCAGGCGGCCGGCCGACATTCCGTCGGGCTTGGACTTGAAGGCATGCTTGAGAGCATTGGTGACGAGTTCGTTGACCATCAGAGCGACGGGCGTTGCCTTTTCCGCGGAAATGACGATCGGTTCCAGGTCGAGAGCCGGACTGATCTCAGAGCGCCCCGACGCCGTCAGCAGGTCTGTCACCAGATCCTTGGCGAAATCCGCCACATCGAACTTGCTGACGTCCTTCGACTGATAAAGCCGCCGATGCACGGTGCTCAGGGCTTCGATGCGCTCCAGCATGGTGGTCAACGAACGCCTGATCGCTTCGTCCCGTATGGTCCGCCGCTGCATAATGATGAGGGAAGAGATCATCTGCAGGTTGTTTTTCACCCGGTGATCCACCTCATGCAGCAAGGTGGTCTGCGCCTCGAGGGCGGCTTCCAGTTCCGCGGTGCGTTCCTTCACCGCCTTTTCGAAGCGGTCCTTGTCCGCGTTAATGCGACTCTCCGATTGTTTGCGATCCGAGACGTCGAGCTGCGATGCGAAAAAGAACTGCAAATCGCCTTTGTCGTTCGAAACGGGGCTGATGTAGAGCGCGTTCCAGAAGGTCGAGCCGTCCTTGCGGTAGTTCAGGATATCGACGCTGACATCGGTTTCATCCTCGATCGCCGCGCGTATCTGTTCGACAGCGGCCTTGTCGGTCTTCGGTCCCTGCAGGAAGCGGCAGTTCCTGCCCAGAACCTCATGACGCTCATATCCGGTCAGTCGCAGGAAAGCGTCATTGGCGAACACGATAGGATTGTCCTGCTGTCGGGGATCGGTAATGATCATCGACATGCGGGTGGCGCGGATAGCCGCCGCGAACGGATCGCCCTTGCCGTGCTCGACATGCAGATCGTCCGTCATGTGCCATGCGTCGGCAGGCTCCCTGGTCCGTTTCCATTCCATTCTGTCACTCCAAGCCATTTTCGCGGGTGACAACGGATCAGACGCCGATTTGGTTCAATCTTGAGCCTTCCTGTCGCAGTTCGTACCTAGAATCAGGCCTCCGGAGTTAGCCGGCCGATGCCGGCTTGTGGAAGGCGACGCCGGCGACCACCAGCGCAATGCCGAGGCAATCGATAAAACTCGGAATCTGGCGCAGCACGACGACGCCGATCAGCGTCGCGGTGACCGGCAGCAGCGACAGCATCAGCGCGAAGCTCGCGCGTGGCAGCCGCGACATGGCGAGCTGGTCGCAGATGTAAGGAATGACCGACGAGCAGATGCCGACGCCGATGGCGGCGAGCAGCAGCGGCAGTGAGAAAAAGGCCGGCAGCGCATCGGTGAAGCCGATCGGCAGCACGACGATGAAGGCGATCGCCATGGCAGCACCCAGGCCGGCGATGCCGCTGCCGGCGCCTGAAGCGGCGACGCGATGGCCGAGTACGATGTAACCGACAAACAGCGCCCCGTTGAGGATGGCCCAGAACAGCCCGATGGGATCGTCGGACCATCTGACATCGATGAGCAGCAAGGTGCCGGCGACGGCGATGGCAAGGGCGGCGAGATTGCGCGTGCTCCTGAGGCCGATCGCCGCGACGCCGATGATGCCGACGAATTCGATCGCCGCCACCAGCGAGATCGGCAGTCGGTCGAGCGCCAGGTAGAACGAACAGTTCATCACCGCCAGACAGGCGCCGAAGGCCAGCAACAGCAGCCGCGTCGTGCGATCGGCGCGTGCGAAGCTTCGCCATGGACGGGTCAGGGGTGCGAAGATGAGTGCTGCCGTGGCGATGCGCAGCCACGCCATGCCGAGCACGCCGACATGCGGGAAAAGCAGCACGGCGAAGGCCGGCCCGAGATAGTGGAAGACGGCGCTGACGCCGAACCAGACATGCGGCGGCAGTTTTTCCGTCAGCTTGCCCAGCGTGAAGTTGCCCGGGGCAGGGGTCGCCGCGAGAGCTTGCGTTTGATCATCCATCGGATCAGTATCGCAGGCAGATTTGCCTATTTATATAGATGATGATTAGCTCTTTCGGCTATCTTTCTCCCGGAATAAAGGAGTTTTCCATGAAGCGCCTTCGAACTGAAAGCGCCGATCTCGATGCCGCCGACATGAAGATCCTGCGCCTGCTGGAAAAGGACGCGCGCACCAGCACGGCGGAGCTGGCACGCTCGGTGGGCCTGTCGGCACCGAGTGTGGCTGAGCGCATCAAGCGGCTGCAGGAAAGCGGCGTCATCGAGGCCTATTCGGTCAGGATCAACCCGACGGCACTCGGCCTGCCGCTGTCGGCATGGCTGCGCATCCGGCCAGTGCCGGGGCAGTTGGCCGTCGTGGCCGAGATCATCCGCGAACTGCCGGAGATCGTGCAATGCGACCGCGTAACCGGAGAGGATTGTTTCATCGCGCTGGCGCATGTCGGGTCGGTGGTCGACCTCGAGCGGGTGATCGACCGCATCATTCCCTACGCGATGACCAACACGGCTATCATCCAGTCCTCGCCGGTGGTGGCGCGTTCGGCCCTGGCGGCGTTGAGGCGCCAGGCTTGACTTGCGGGGATTGTTCCGTTCGAGGACCTTATGCGTGGCCGCGCTTCATGCGCGCCTGTTTCAGGATGGCGCGCCAGCGGATCATGTCGAACGGGATCGGCTCGTTGTTGTTGGCGATGTGGAAGATCTCATTGTTGACGTTCTTGAGCGAGCGCCAGAAATCGTAGTCGGTGATGCGCGGATCGGCAGCCAACCTGTCCACCTCGACCTTGATGTCGGTTTTCATGCACTTTCCTCGAACCGGCGCCGCGCCGCCCGTGTCGCTACCTCGATGCAGATCGTTTTCGACCGGCCCGCTGAGTCGCGCAACGGCTCAAATGGCTTGTTCCCGTTAAAACCTTGGTAAGGTTAACGAGGGCGCCGCGCCGCTTCAAGCGCCGCCGCCGGTCGACGGCAAGGTTCTGCGATTTTAGATCGCCGGTGTGGCTTTGAAGCCGGAAACGAGACGTGTCGGCATCGCCCTATTTGCGTTTGATGCCGATCGAGCGGCCGGCCCGTTCCGGCATCGGCAGGGCCGAATGGGCGGCGCGCATGTCTTCGACCCTGGCCAGCACATCGGCGGGGAAGGGCGCCACCTTCGGCCCGGACATGTCGACATGCAGCGACAGCGATTCGGAAGTCGCGGCCAGCCAGCCGTCGACATGGCGGATTTCCTGATAGGCCCGCAGCCGCTTGTCGTCATGGTCGATGAGCTGGAAGGAGACCGTGACCTTGTGCTCGAGATGCAGCTCCTGCACGTAGCAGACATGGACTTCGGCGGTGTAGATGGTGAGGCGGCGATCCCTGGCATAGTTCGGTCCCATGCCCATTGCCTCGAAGGCGTCGTCCGAGCAGCGGTCGAACAGCACGTTGTAATAGGCCATGTTGAGATGGCCGTTGTAGTCGATCCAGTCCTTCTCGATGTCCATGTGTTTTGAGACGAAGGGAGTGGGGATGGGCATCGAAACTTCCTTGTTCTGGTGCTGGACAGAGCGTGGCGGGTAAGACTACGCATCCATAATCGCATAACAAGCGTGGACGCTGGTCCATTCGCGGAGGAATTCATGGCTCTGAGCGACCTCAACCCGGTCGAACGCAACGAGGAAGGCATCGCTGCGGTGCTCGGCATCCTCAAGCAGCAGCTCGGCGAGCGATTTCAGACCGGCCAGGCGATCCGCTCGCAGCATGCACATACCACCACCTACATTCCGACGCAGGCACCGGATGGCGTTGCGTTCCCCGAGACGACGGCCGAGGTGCAGGAGATCGTGCGCGCCTGTGCGGCGCACCGCGTGCCGGTGATCGCCTTCGGCGTCGGCTCCTCGCTGGAGGGTCACACCAACGCACCGGGCGGCGGCATATCGGTCGACACATCGCGCATGAACCGTATCCTGGCGGTCAATCCACAGGATCTCGACTGCACGGTCGAACCCGGCGTCACCCGCGAGGATTTGAACCGGCATCTGCGCGACACCGGCCTGTTCTTTCCGATCGATCCCGGTGCCAATGCCTCGCTGGGCGGCATGGCCGCAACGCGGGCCTCCGGCACCAACGCGGTGCGCTACGGCACGATGCGCGAGAACGTGCTGTCGCTGACCGCCGTCATGGCCGACGGCGAAACGGTGACAACCGGCAAGCGGGCGAAAAAGAGCTCGGCCGGCTATGATCTGACGCGGCTGCTGGTCGGCTCGGAAGGCACGCTCGGCATCATCACGTCGCTGACCTTGAAGCTGCAAGGCATCCCGCAGGCGATTTCGGGCGGCGTCTGCCCGTTTCCGAGCGTCGAGGCGGCCTGCAACGCGGTCATCGCGACGATCCAGATGGGCATCCCGGTGGCGCGCATCGAACTGGTCAACGCGCTGCAGATGCGGGCGATGAAGAATTATTCCAAGCTCGACTATCCCGAGAGCCCGTGCCTGTTCGTCGAGTTTCATGGTAGCGATGCCGGCGTTGCCGAACAGGCCGAAACCTTCGGCATGATCGCGGAGGAAAATGGCGGCGGGCCGTTCCTGTGGACCAGCGTCGCCGAGGAGCGCACCAAATTGTGGAAGGCGAGGCACGACGCCTACTGGTCGTCGCTGACCCTGCGGCCGGGAGCCAAGGGGCTGTCGACCGATGTCTCCGTGCCGATCTCGCGCTTTGCCGAATGCGTCATGGAAACCGAGGCCGATATCGCCGAGATGGGCCTGATCGCGCCGATCGTCGGCCATGCCGGCGACGGCAATTTCCACGTGCTTGTGCTGATGGATGTGAACGATCCCGAGGAGATCGCGCTGTCGGAAAAATTCGTCGCACGGCTTAACATGCGGGCGATCGCCATGGACGGCACCTGCACCGGCGAGCACGGCATCGGCCAGGGCAAGATCGGCTTCCTGCGCCACGAGCTCGGCCACGGCGTCGACATCATGCGCACCATCAAGCAGGCGCTCGATCCGCTTGATATCATGAACCCGGGCAAGATCTTGCCGGGAAACTAACCGATTTTCCGACGCAAGGTTCGTAGGCGGCCAGTCTTGACCGCGCCACCATTCGGGCCGAGGCTTGGCCGGTAGCAGGGCCTGAAGCCAACAGGCGTGCCAGCGGAGGAGGATGCCATGGCGATTTCACGCAAGGAAGAAGCGCGCGCGCTGAGTGCCGACGAACACGATCTGGTGGAGAAGTCTCACCATCCGGCGGTGCAGGAGCTCTCCGACGCCGATCTTGCCGGCCTGGTCAAGCTGTTGCGGGAGCGGCGCGACAAGGCGCAGACCGAAGCACACCGCCGCCGGCGTGAGATCCGGGGCAAGGGCGCGGCGAAGGGCGCTACGCCTTCGAAGGCTGATGGCGGGTCGCAGCTCAAGCTTGCGGTGCTGGCCATGGCCATGCGGCGCCTGAATGGCGAGGCCGAGCGGCGCCGGCAACTGGCCGCCAGCGTTTCGCTGATCGAGAATGCGCGCAAGGCATTGGTGATGAAGCAAGGGGCGGCATCGGACGGCCCCGCCTTCAACTCGCGCACCGCGCGCAGGGGTATGCGGCCGGTGGCGAACCAGAGGGCGCCGGATCTGGTCCGGCCAATGGAACTCGGCCGGCAGCGCAGGGCGGCCAAGGTGGCACAGGCAAAGCGCGACGCACGCTGAATTCGCGGTGATCGCGGGCTGAAATCGTTGAGGACGCCTGCCTACCGTGCGGCAGGCTTCGCCTGTGCACCCTCGACAAGCACTTGCAGCATGGGGCGGGTTGGCGCGAAAAATGTCGTGCCGGTGTGCGGCGTGGAGAAATCGAGCAGGCGGTCGTAGGCGCCCGGCGGCTCGCCGACATACATGCGCTGCAGCATTTTTTCGGTGACCCAAAGATATCTGGAATAGCCGATGAAGTAGGTGCCGAACTCGTTCTGCCCCGGCCTGCCGAACGGCATGTTGTCGCGCAAAATATCGTACTCGTTGCCGGCGGCATCCTCGATGGTGGCCAGCGACTTGTGCGATTTGCGCGGCGCATCGTCATCGTCGATTTCGATGTTGTCGATCTTGGTGCGGCCGATGATCGCTTCCTGCTCGGGCGTCGGAATGCGCGCCCAGGCCTGCATGTCGTGGAGATATTTCTGGACGACGACATAGCTGCCGCCGGCGAAGTCGGCGTCTTCGTCGCCGATGAGCGCAGAGGCGGGCAAATCGAGGCCGGTCGGGTTGGCGGTCCCGTCGACGAAGCCGAGCAGGTCGCGCGCATCGAAATAGCGAAAGCCGGAAACCTCATCGATGACGCTTACGCCGTCACCGAGATTGTCGAGCAGGATGCGCTCGAACTCGAAGCACATATCGGGTCGCTCGGAGCGGATGTGGAAGAGAAGATCGCCGGCGGTCGAAGGCGCCGAATGAACGGCACCCTTGATCGGCGCGAACGGTTTCAGTTCCAGCGGCCGCCGGTCTGGAGAGAGACGATCCCAGAGATCGCGGCCGATGCCGGCGATGCACGACAGCCGCCCGGAAAGGTCGCGGAATCCGACATTTTTGACCAGGTCGTCGAGTTTGCCGAGCACCGACGCAACCCTGGCGAGCGCGCTCTGCCCACTGGCGACGGTGACGACAAGAAAGACCGCCGAAAGCGACAGCGGAGCGTCGACACTTTGCGCATCGATCGGCACGCGATCCCAGTTCTTGCCCGACATCCGATTTCTCCGCTTCGCCGGGATTTGTTTCAGATCACCGGAGATCGCGCAACTGGATGAATTGCCTCTTTATCGACACGCGGATGCGGGTAGAGTGCGGCAGAATTTCATTCAACCCATTCGGAGCTGATGCTCGCACGCCTGTTCGTGATCTTTGGTGGCCTGTTCGTGCTGGTGCTGTGTGCGGCGCTGGTGGTGCCGTATTTTATCGACTGGACCGGCTACCGCACCGACTTCGAGCGCGAGGCGAGCGCCATTCTCGGCCGTAAGGTGACCGTGCAGGGCGACGCCACCGCAAGGCTGTTGCCGTTTCCCTCGGTGACCTTCTCGAATGTCGCCGTCGCCGGCGGCCCCAACGGCCAGCCGGCCATGACGGTCGAGACGTTTTCAATGGACGCGGAACTGGCGCCCTTCCTGCGCGGTGAAGTGCTGATCTTCGACATGCGGCTGGTGCGGCCGAAAGCGACCATCGATATCGCCAATGACGGCACTGTCGACTGGGCGATACGGCCGTCCTCGCCCTTCGACCCCAGCCAGATCTCGATCGAGAAGCTGACGGTGACGGAGGGTCAGATCGAAGTTCGCCATGCCGCCGGCGGGCGCAGCCATCTGTTTTCCGAGATCAATTCGACCGTCTCGGCCAAGTCGCTGGCCGGCCCATGGCGCATGGACGGCACGCTGCGGCTGGACGGGTTGCGCACCGCGGTCACCGCGTCCACCGGCAAGGCCGAAGGCTCAGGACAGATGCGGTTTCGGCTGAAGGCCGATCCGGACGCCTATCCGCTGGTCATCGAGACCGACGGCAATGCCGGCATCGTCAATGGGGCTGCCGTCTACTCCGGCCAGTTCAAGATCTCCGGTGCCGACAAGAACAGCGCCGAGCTGCGCGGCACCGATGGCGAGACGGTGAAAGTCTCGGCCGGTAAGCCCGATCCGGGCTTTCGGCTGAACGGCAAATTTTCGCTCGACCACCAGAAACTCGGGGTCGACGAATTCCGCTTCGAGACCGGGCCGCTCGACAACCCCTACACCGCCGATGGCAAGGCTTCTGTCGATCTCGGGCTGAAACCGAGTTTCGCCATCGAGGCCAATGGCGCGCAGGTGCAGTTCGACGAGGCGGTGGGCGCCGAAGCCGGCGCCGGCCTGACGCTGGACCAGCGCATCGCGGCGTTCGAGCAAGCGCTGCTCGATATGCCGAAGCCGACCATCCCCGGCACTGTCGAGGTCAAGCTGCCGGCGGTGGTGGTCGGCGACACCACGGTGCGCGACGTGCATCTTTCCGCCGAGCCGGTCGATGGCGGCTGGTCGGTGAAATCGCTTGCCGCGACCTTGCCCGGCCGCACCACGCTGGAAGCGGATGGCATGCTGGTGCTCAATTTGGAAGGGCATTTCGGCTTCAACGGCTCGCTGCTGCTGGCCGTGGCCCAACCTTCCGGCTTTGCCGCCTGGCTGTCGAAGGATGTCGACGAGGCGATCCGCCGCCTGCCGGCCGCCGGCTTCAAGGCCAAGGTCGACCTCTCGCAGAAGCGCCAGGCCTTCAGCGATCTCGAACTGATCCTGGGCAAGGCGAAGTTTTCCGGCCGCATCGATTCCAGCCAGCCCGACGATGCCAAGCCCTCGGTGCTGATGCGGCTTGAAGGCGGTGATCTCGATGTCGACGGGCTGGCGGCCTTCGCCTCGATCTTCGTCAGCGACAAGGGCGCCAATCGCTTTGCCGACCGCGACCTCGATTTCCAGATCAAGGCCGGGCCGGTCAACGCCGGCGGGTTGACCGCCGACACGGTCGACACGGCGCTCAGGCTGCGCG
>NZ_RZQT01000080.1:0-26687 GCF_003998485.1 Mesorhizobium sp. M7A.F.Ca.CA.001.04.2.1 | reverse complement strand
GGTTTTTGCCGATCTCCGGCCCCGGCGTCTTCGGCAAGATCGCGCAGGCCTATTTCCAGCGTTATGGCAATCAGTCGGATGCGCTGGCCATGATTGCCGCCAAGAACCACAAGAACGGCGTCGACAATCCCTATGCGCAGATGCGCAAGGATTTCGGCTATGAGTTCTGCCGCCAGGAGAGCGAGAAGAACCCCTTCGTTGCCGGTCCTCTGAAGCGCACCGACTGCTCGCTGGTCTCCGACGGCGCCGCCGCCCTTATCCTTGCCGACACCGCCACGGCGCTGAAGATGCGCCGTGCCGTTGCCTTCCGCGCCAACGAACATGTGCAGGATTTCCTGCCGATGTCGAAGCGCGACATTCTGACCTTCGAAGGCTGCGAGCAGGCCTGGAACCGGGCGCTGAAATCGGCCGGCGTGACGCTCGACGATCTGTCCTTCGTCGAGACGCATGACTGCTTCACCATTGCCGAACTGATCGAGTACGAGGCGATGGGCCTTGCCAAGCCGGGAGAGGGGGCGAAGCTGGCGTTGGACGGCACAACGGCCAAGGATGGTCGCCTGCCGGTCAATCCATCCGGCGGGCTGAAGGCCAAAGGCCATCCGATCGGCGCCACTGGCGTGTCCATGCATGTCTTGACCGCCATGCAGCTTGTCGGTGAGGCCGGCGGCATCCAGGTGCCGGGCGCAAAACTGGGCGGCATCTTCAATATGGGCGGTGCGACGGTCGCCAACTACGTTTCCATTCTCGACCGGATCAGATAAACCGCCCGCATTTGCGGGAGGTGACATGACAAATCCGGTTCTGATCGAAGTCTTGCGCGGCGCGATCGTCGAGAGCGCGCATCGCGGCTCAGTTGCGGTCTTCGATGGCGACGGCAAGCCCGTGTGGGAGATCGGCGATACGGCCAAGCCGGTGTTTCCGCGCTCGGCGGTCAAGGCGATCCAGGCCTTGCCGTTGGTCGAAAGCGGGGCGGCGGATGCCTATGGTTTCGGCAACCGCGAACTGGCGCTCGCCTGCGCCTCCCACTCGGGCGAGCCGGCACATGTCGACCTTGCGCGATCCATGCTGGCCAAGGCTGGGCTGGACGGATCGGCGCTCGAATGCGGCACGCATTGGCCGTCCAATCATGACGCCGAGATTGCGCTCGCCCGCGCCGGCGGCTCGCCGAACGCCTTGCACAACAATTGTTCCGGCAAACATTCCGGCTTCCTCTGCACCTGCGTCCACGCCGGCATTGCGCATCGCGGCTATGTCAAGCCGGGACACGGCCTGCAGGACATGGTGCGCGACGCCATGCAGTCGGTGACGGGCGCTGTCCATGGTGAGGACCAGCGTGCCATCGACGGCTGTTCGATCCCGACCTATGCGGTGCCGCTCAGGAGCTTCGCGCTCGGCTTTGCCCGCATGGCCACGACATCAGGTTTTGGCCCAGAGCGAGCCAAGGCTGCAAAGCGGCTGCTTTCCGCCTGCATGGCCGAGCCCTTCTTCGTTTCCGGCAGCGGCCGCGAAGACGTCGCGTTGATGGAGGCCGCACCAGGGCGGATTTTCACGAAGGGCGGCGCCGAAGGCGTCCATTGTGCCGCAATTCCGGAACTTGGCCTCGGCATCGCACTCAAATGCGATGATGGCGCCGGCCGCGCCGGCGAAGCCATGGTTGCCGCGGTCCTTGCCAAACTGTTGCGTGCCGACGAGGCCTTGGCGGCGAAGCTGCTCGAATTGGCAAACACGCCCATCGAAAATCGCAACGGTGCCAAAGTCGGAGCGCTGAGGCCGACGGCAACTCTCAAGTGACGTGATTGCGCTCGACGGTCAGATGCGCGTAGCCGCTACCGTTTGACGAGGCGAGATCGCCTGTCGCGGGCTCCGCCCAGCGCTGGCCGACAACCGCACCGTTCAGCGCGCCGTCGATGACATTGTCTGAAATGACGGCCGTACCGGCGCCCTCGACCACGGATACGACGATCCCGGTTCCTGCCTTGCGGATGATGTTGCCGGTGGCGACGACATTGCGCAGGTACGGGCCCCAGCCGATCTGCATGCCATAGAGTGGCGCGTTCTCGATGACATTGTTGGAAACGGTGGTGTCGGCCTCAACGCCGATGCCGACGCCAAATCCCGGCGAGTCGGCGGGGTAGGGGCCGCTGGTCGACAGATTGCGCACGATGTTGCCGGAACAGACGCCCATGCGGCCGCCTTCGTTGAAATTGACGATCGAGATGCCGTTGGCGGCGCCGTCGACGATGTTGTTGCTGATGATGGCGCCTTCGAACGAGAACTCGGAATAGATCGCCGTTTCGCCAGAGCGCGAGCAGGTGTTGCCCGATATCTGCAGGTTGCTGGCGCTGTTGGCGCGGATGGCCGAGAAGGCGCAGTCCGAGACGATGTTGCCCGAGATGACGACATTGCCGGCGCGAAAGGCATTGATGCCGTTGCCGTTCTGCCCGGTTCCGCCGCTGCGTGCCTGGATCCCTTGGACGCGGTTGCCGGTGACCATGGTGCCGTCTTCGGCCACCTGCCAGCGGTGTACGAGGATGCCGCCATTGGCGCAGTCGGAAACGGTGTTGCCCGTGATGGCCAGCCCGCCGGCTTCGACCGAATAGATGCCGGCATCGGCGGCGCCCAATATCTCACAGCGCTCGATCCGGCCGATCGCGTGTTCCAGCGCCAGCCCGTTCTTGCCGCTGCCGGTGATCTGGCAATTGTCGATGGCGAGGTGCGCGACACGGCGCAGATCGAGCAGCCCTTGCGTGTAGTCGCCCATCGCGCGGTTCGAACCATCGAAGACCAGCCCGCTCAGTTCGATATGGTCGGCCTGTTCGGCCATGAACAGGTGGCCGTCACCGCCGTAAACGATGCGCGTCGCGCCCGGCACGCCGGAAAGACGTACGCGGCCGGGCAGCGAAAGATTGGAGACGACATAGGTGCCGGGCGGCAGGAACACCGGCATGTCGCGGCTGTTTGCGTCACGCAGCAGTTTGGCGAAGGCCTTGCTCTGATCGTCTGATGTGCCGGGCTGCACGCCGAGTTCGGTGGCATTGATCGAGCCGCGCATCGAGGCTTTCTCGATGCCGCTCAAGCTTGCGGCTACCGCCTTGCCGAGCGCAAGGCCCATGACGGCAAAGCCGGCGGTTCCAGTCAGCAGCGTTCGTCTGTTCAACATCGGCACAAAATCCCAGCGTTCAACCTTGGCGTCGCAGGAATCGTGCCAGACGGTTTGCCTCTCCTCGGGACGGAAACGACAATGGCTTGTCGAGCAGCCTCTGCGGGCCTAAGTTCAGGAAATGAGCAGAGCTTTCACCCGCGAGGAAGACAGCGAAAATGCCATCGCCGGTGTCGGTGAGCGGCCGGTCAGCCAGCATCGCAATCTGGTGACGGAACGCGGCCTGGCGCAGATCGAGGAAAATCTGGCCGATCTGCGCGACATACTGGCGAAGGCCGAACGCAAAGCCGACCGCGAGCGCATAGCGGTCGTGTCGCGCGATCTGCGTTACTGGACCGCCCGGCGCGAAAGCGCCGAACTCTCGGTGCCGGAGCCGGGCAGTGACGTTGTGCGCTTCGGCATGGGCGTCACGATCGAGAGCGATGACGGCAAGAAGGTGCATTGGAAGATCGTCGGCGAGGACGAGGCTGATCCCACCAAGGGCAGCATTTCGCATGTTTCGCCAATGGCTGTCGCCCTGTTCGGCAAGAAGATCGGCGACTTGGCCAGCGTCAACGGCAAGGAATGGGAAATCGTCAAGCTCTCCGAGAGCTAGGACGTCTCAAATCCGCCGCACTGATTGGCGGGTCATTTGGCGAGTTTCTGAAGCCCGACCTGATATTTGTCCATGACCTCGCGCGCGGCCTTCATCTGCCGTTCGAACCTGTCGGCCACCGGTCTTAAAATGATGCCGTGATCAGTTTCGATGATCTGGAGCTGATCGCCCGATTGCAGATTCAAGCTGTCCAGCATTTCCCGTGGCAAGATCAGGGCATCTGATCCGTCGTCGAGCTTGTGGATGGTCGTCTTCACGGTTACCGCACCTTGATTGCAGTGTCAGTCTAGCACAACCTTTTCAGAGATACAGCAGTCCTAGTCCGTGGCCAGGAGGCGGTCCAGCAGGCGATCCGCTGCCTCTGGGATGACTGTGCCCGGCGGGAAGATCTCGGCAGCGCCGGCTTGCCGCACCGCGTCATAGTCCTGCGGTGGGATGACGCCGCCGGCGACGATCAGCATGTCGCCGCGGCCGAGCTTTTTAAGCGCGTCGCGCAGTTCGGGGATCAGCGTCAGATGTCCCGCCGCCAGCGACGAGGCGCCGACGATGTGGACGTCCTGTGCGACCGCCAGCCTGGCGATCTCATCCGGTGTCTGGAACATAGCGCCGACGGTGACGTCGAAGCCGAGATCGGCGAAGGCCGTAGCGATGACCTTCTGGCCACGGTCGTGGCCGTCCTGGCCCATCTTGGCGACGAGAATGCGCGGCTTGCCGCCGGCCTTCTTCTCGAAGGCGTCAAGCTTGTCCTGCAGCCCGTCGACCACGGGATGATCGCCAAGCGCCTTGCGATAGATGCCGGAAATGGTCTGCACCGTAGCGACGTGGCGCCCAAAGGCTCTTTCCAACGCGAATGAAATCTCGCCGACCGTTGCATTGGCGCGCGCGGCTCGGATGGCGAATTCCAGCAGGTTTTCAGTGCCTTGCGCGGCACGGGTCAGCGCATCGAGTGCGCTTTCGACGGCGGCGACGTCGCGCGTGCCCTTCAGCCGTTGCAGCTTCGACAATTGCCGGGCCCTGACCTCGGCATTGTCGATCTTCAGCACGTCGACCTCGATGTCGGTCTCGGGCCGATGGGCGTTGACGCCGACCAGCATCTGCTCGCCGGAATCGATCCGCGCCTGCGTGCGCGCGGCAGCTTCCTCGATGCGCAGCTTGGGAATGCCCTGTTCGGTCGCCGCCGCCATGCCGCCGAGCGCCTCGACCTCCTCGATATGGGCAAGCGCGCGCGCCGCCAGATCATGCGTCAGCCGTTCAAGATAGGCCGAACCGCCCCACGGGTCGATGATGCGCGTGGTGCCGGATTCCTTTTGCAGGATGAGCTGGGTGTTGCGGGCGATCCGCGCCGAATGGTCGGTCGGCAGCGCCATCGCCTCGTCGAAGGAATTGGTGTGCAGCGATTGGGTGTGGCCCTGCGTTGCAGCCATTGCCTCGATCATGGTGCGGACAATGTTGTTGTAGGGATCCTGCGCCGTCAGCGACCAGCCAGAAGTCTGGCAATGGGTGCGCAGCGACAACGAGCGCTCGTCCTTGGGCGAAAAATTCTTCTGCATCAGGGTCGCCCACAACAGGCGCGCGGCCCGCAGCTTGGCGACTTCCATGAAGAAATTCATGCCGATGGCCCAGAAGAAGGACAGGCGCGGCGCAAAGCGGTCAATGTCGAGGCCCGCCGCGACGCCGGCGCGGGCATACTCGATGCCATCGGCGATCGTATAGGCGAGTTCAAGGTCGGCCGTCGCGCCGGCCTCCTGCATGTGATAGCCGGAGATCGAGATCGAATTGAACTTCGGCATGTTCTTCGATGTGTACGAGAAGATGTCCGACACGATCCGCATCGAGGGTTTCGGCGGATAGATGTAGGTGTTGCGGACCATGAACTCCTTCAGAATGTCGTTCTGAATGGTGCCGGCGAGATCTTTCTGCGCAACGCCCTGTTCTTCCGCCGCGACAATGTAGAGCGCCATGATCGGCAGCACCGCGCCGTTCATCGTCATCGATACCGTCATCTCGCCGAGCGGAATGCCGTCGAAGAGCTGCCGCATGTCGAGAATGGAATCGATGGCGACGCCAGCCATGCCGACATCGCCGGCAACGCGCGGATGATCGCTGTCATAGCCGCGATGCGTGGCGAGATCGAAGGCGACCGACAGGCCCTTCTGGCCAGCGGCAAGGTTGCGCCGGTAAAAGGCGTTGGATTCTTCGGCCGTCGAGAAGCCGGCATATTGCCGGATGGTCCAGGGCTGCTGGACATACATGGTCGGGTAGGGGCCGCGCACGAAGGGCGGCAGGCCGGGATAGGTGTCGAGATGCGGCAACCCCTTGAGGTCGCTTTGATTGTACAGATGCTTGGCGACGAGCCCTTCCGGCGTGGTCCGCTGGCCTTTGACCTCGACGGGAGCGCGGCGTGGCGGGACCCAGCCGATCTGGCCGAAGTCCGGGATCAAGAGCCGGCTCCGATCGATTGGTCGATGCGGACTGGAAACAGCGCCTCGCAGACGGCAACGCCTTCGGTGAAGGCCGGCCGCCGTTCCGCCGCCAGCGTCTCGACCGGACGTTCGTCTTTCGATGGATAGAGCGTGGTGCCGATGATGGCCCGTTGGCCTGTGCGGTAGGCTGCATTGCGCTGCTCCGCAGCTGCGTGGACGCGCTTCTGGATGCGTCCGTCCTGAAGGCTGGACAGGACACCGCCCTCGGCTTCGATCGTCTGCAATTCCGCCCAGGCCAACTCGCACAACTCCGCGGTCAAAGCCTCGACGGCGCCGGAACCATAGGCGGGATCGGTGACATGATCGATATGGCTTTCATTGGCCATGATCAGCTGCGTGTTGCGGGCAACACGACGGGCAAAACCCGCCGGCAGACCATGCGCGATCGTGTGCGGCAGGATGGAGATCGAATCGGCGCCGCCGCACGCCGCGGCAAAGCATGCAATGGTGGTGCGCAGGATGTTGGTCTCCGGATCCATCGCCGTCATCATGCGAAACGACGTCTCGGCATGGATATTGGCGGTGGATGTCGGGATCGAACAAGCCTCCTGCACCCGCGCCCATAGTCTGCGCAATGCTCGCATCTTGGCCGTCGACAGCAACTGGTCCTGGTCGACGCTGAGCGCAAAACCGATATGCGGTGCGGCATAGACAAGCGGCTGCCGCGCCGTCTCGAACATTCTGAGATAGGAGACAGCCGAAGCCAGCATGATGCCAAGTTCCTGCGCTTCCGTCGCGCCGGCATTGTGGAACACGCGCCCGTCAGCTTCCAGCAGCACGCCCGGAACGCCCATCGCGAAGAAGTGCGCCAGCGACTGTGGCATAGAGGCCTGCAGCGCCTCGATCGACATGCGCAGCCGACCGGTTCCCGCGAAGATCGCCGCTGGATCGATGCCGAAGGAGAGGTTGAGCTTTGCCGGGTCCGATCGCCGCTTGCTCAGGAACGCGACCAGCCAGTCGGCCACGGCGCGGCTCCAGGGATGGGCGTCGATGCGAACCTGGATGCGGTTGAGCGGTATGCCGTCCAGCACCGCCTCCAGCGCCTCCGCCGTTCTCGGCAAGCCGTAGCCGAACGCGTTGGGCGCCCCTTCGAAGACCAGCGACAATCCCGTGGCACCCTGTGCAACATCCTCCAGCGCTTGGCTTCTGGCACGGTCGATGTCCGGATCGTCGATGCGCTGGCTGACGATCCATGGCGATTTCGGGTTTGTACGCACGATCGGTTCCGCCGCGGTGCTGCGGTCGTAGAGCGGTTCGATACGGATGTTGTCATCGCTGTGCGAGACCAGCTTTTCCTCGAAGGAAGCGCCTGCCAATGCCTTTTCCGCCAAGGCGAGCCATCGCTGACGCTCGGCGTTCTCGGGTTCCACGTCCTGGATCAAGGCTCCGGCGCCCATCCGTCCTCCTCGTTTCATGCGGCCGCACCAGCCGGGAGCGGTTCAGTCTACGGTCCCCGGTCCGATATCGCAATGCAATGCGCTTTCAGAGACCGGATTCGATCCATCAGATATAGGTCAGTCCGCGTGGACGACGATTGCCAAACAGCGGCAAAATCCGCAAGCTCCAAAAACCCGATCTGAACGAATGGGGCCGATTTGGGCGAATGGCCCGGATTTGGACGAATGGCCCCGATTTGGACGAATGGCATTGTCGCTGTGCAATGGCCTCACTATACCTGCGGCAAGGCCACTGGCTTTAGACACATCAGTTTGCGGAGACCGGACATATGGCTGACGAGACCAGTATTTTCATCGGCGCCAGCCGAAAGCCCGACGACAGCTATCAGCGTGCCGAGCAGTTGTTGCTGCGATATGGGAATCGTCACGGCCTGGTGACCGGCGCCACCGGCACCGGCAAGACCGTCACCTTGCAGATCCTGGCCGAAGGATTTTCCAACGCCGGCGTGCCGGTGTTCTGCGCGGACATCAAGGGTGATCTGTCGGGCATCGCGATGATGGGCACGGCACAGGATTTCCTCGTCAAGCGGGCCGAACAGGTCAAGCTCGATCCGTATGACTTCCAGGAATTTCCCGTTATCTTCTGGGACTTGTTCGGCGAGCAGGGTCATCCGATCCGCGCCACGGTCTCGGAAATGGGGCCGTTGTTGCTGTCGCGCCTGATGAACCTGACCGAGGCGCAGGAAGGCATCATGAACATCGCCTTCCGCCTGGCGGACGAGGAAGGCTTGCTGCTGCTCGACATGAAGGATCTGCAGGCGCTGCTCGCCAACATCGCCGAGCGCGCCGACGAGATCGGCTCGCGCTATGGCAACGTGACGAAGCCATCGGTCGGGGCTATCCAGCGCACGCTGCTGGTCCTCGAACAGCAGGGGGCCGCAAACTTCTTCGGCGAACCGGCACTGCGTATCGCCGATATCATGCGCACCACCCGCGACGGACGCGGCGCCATCAGCGTGCTTGCCGCCGACAAGCTGATGATGAATCCGCGGCTCTACGCGACCTTCCTGCTATGGCTGATGTCGGAGCTGTTCGAGGTGCTGCCGGAAGTCGGCGACCCCGACAAGCCGAAGCTGGTGTTCTTCTTCGACGAGGCCCATCTTCTGTTCGACGAAGCACCCAAGGTGCTCATCGATCGCGTCGAACAGGTCGTCCGACTGATCCGCTCGAAAGGCGTCGGCGTCTATTTCGTCACCCAGAACCCTTTGGATATCCCTGAAAAAGTCCTGGCCCAGCTCGGCAATCGCGTCCAGCACGCGCTGCGCGCCTATACACCGCGCGAGCAGCAGGCAGTCCGGACGGCGGCCGAAACGTTCCGGCCAAATCCCGATTTCGACTGCATGACCGCCATTACACAGCTTGCCACTGGCGAGGCGCTGGTCTCGACGTTGGAAGCCAAGGGTGTTCCGTCCATGGTGCAGCGGACACTGATCCGCCCGCCATCCTCGCGGCTTGGGCCCATAACGGCCGCTGAGCGGCAAAAGCTGATCCAAGAAAGCCCGGTCGCCGGCCAGTACGATCAGGCCGTCGATCGCGAATCGGCTTTCGAAATGCTGCAGAAAAAGGCCAAGGACGCGCAGGATGCCGAAGAGCAGGCCCAGCAGGCCGGCAGCGGCGGCTCGCGCTGGACCATTCCGGGCTTCGGCAATGACGATCCCGCGCCGCAATCCGGTGGCAGGCGCACATCTGCACCGCGCCCGTCCAACCGCCAGACGGTCGCAGAGGCGGCGATCAAGTCGGTGGTGCGCTCGGTCGGCTCCTCGGTCGGTCGGGCAATCGTGCGCGGCATTCTGGGGAGCTTGTCGCGCGGACGGTGACTGGAGGCAGCGGGCGCCGCTGCCTAGTCAGCTCAGAAAATCGAATTCGTGATCGCCTTGACCGGTCCAAGCAGCACCGAACCGTCCGGCACGCCGGCATCGATCGGGATCGCCTGTCGGTTGGCCGTCGCCACCATGGGTTGGCTGGCGTCGCTGGTCACGATGACCGGCGTCTTCGAGGGCACGCGATCATAGAGGTCGATAATGTCCTGGTTCATCAGACGCACGCAGCCTGACGACACCGACTTGCCGATCGAGCGCCACTCCGGCGAGCCGTGCAGACGGTAGAGCGTGTCGACATTGCCCTGGAACAGATAGAGCGCGCGTGCACCGAGCGGGTTCTTCAGGCCGCCGGGCATGCCGCCATTGTCGGCGCTGTAGGGTTTCAGTTCCGGCTGGCGGGCTATCATTTCGTCCGGCGGCGTCCATTTTGGCCATTTCTGCTTCCACTGAACGACGGCGTCGCCGGACCATTCGAAGCCGGCGCGGCCAAGGCCGACACCGTAGCGTATCGCCTGACCGCCTGGACGAACCAGATAAAGGAAGTGGCCGGTCGTATCGACGACTATGGTTCCCGGCTTCTGTCCCGTCGGGTCGGGAACGATCTGACGCAGGAATTGCGGATCGATCTTGTCGACTGGGATGGCCGGCAAATCGAAGCCGCCGTCGCTGACTGCTGCATACATCGTCACATAATCGGCCAGAGGCGGCTCGACATAGGTTGGTGGCGGCGGCTCGACCGGACCCGGCCCGGTGGTGGCGCATGCGGAAACCGCGATCGAAGCGGCGCCCAGGGCTGCGGCATTGAGAAAGCCGCGACGGCTCAGGCGAAAAGATTCGATTTCGGTTATGGACATGGTTGCCTTCTTTAAGTCTCAAATCGCAACAAAGCGTGAATTCGCCGACAGTTACGCGGGTGCCTGACAACACCTGGGGCGATAGGCGGTTCCGATTCTGGCCCGAACGTGGGCAAAGAAAGGCGAAGCTGTGACCAGGCTGCTACTGTGGCGCCAGAGACACAGGTCTCTTAGCTGCCGGGCACAAGGGCTTCGAGCGACGGCAGGATCAGGGCCGGTGGGAAGTCCCGGTATTCTTCGGGCTGGTTGGAGCGGTTGATCCACACCGTGCGAAAGCCGAATTTGGTGGCGCCTGCAATGTCCCAGCGATTGGACGACTGGAAGGAAACCGCGCCGGGGTAGAGGCGCCAGCCGGTGGCGACCATGTCGTAGACCGCCGGATCGGTCTTGAAGCGCCGCACCGTATCGACGGAATAGATATCGTCCAGAACCTGGTCGAGCGCGGCGGATTTGACCGCCGCCTGCAGCATTTCGGGCGAGCCGTTGGACAGGATCGCCAGCCTCGCTCCCGAAGCCTTGAGCGCCTTGAGCACGGCCGGCACTTCCGGATAGCAATCGAGCCGCCAATAGGCATCCAGCAATATCGCCTTGAGACCGGGGTCGGCCGAGGGAACCTTGCGCAAGGCGAAATCGAGCGCCTGTTCGGTCAGTTGCCAGAAATCGGCATAGGCGCCCATCAGCGTGCGCACCCAGGAATATTCGAGCTGTTTGGCGCGCCAGATCTCGGACAACAATTGGCCGTCCGGCCCGATCCGGTCGGCATGACGGCGCACGGCGGCATGCACGTCGAACAGCGTGCCATAGGCGTCGAAGACATAGGCGGCGTATTGCATGACAGCAGTTTTGAGGGCAGGCGCGACAAGGTGCAAGCTTTGATTGCATTGCGCCCCGGCACTGGCCTCAACAAAACTCCATGATGCCGGTTGACGGCGCCCGCCAAAGCATCTTCCAATGGCTGTCACACGAGACCGATTGAGACGGGACGAGATGATGACACTGGCGGCTGCGGCGCAATCCACGACATGGACTTTCGTCGATGGTGATTGGCACGAAGGCAACGTCGCCATTCTGGGGCCGCGCAGTCACGCCATGTGGCTCGGCACCAGCGTTTTTGACGGCGGCCGCTGGTTCGAAGGCGTGGCGCCGGATCTCGACTTCCACGCAGCCAGGGTGAATTCCTCGGCGATTGCGCTCGGCCTGAAGCCGAACATGAGCGCCGACAAGATCGTCGGGCTGACATGGGATGGGTTGAAGAAGTTCGACGGCAAGACGGCGGTCTATATCAGGCCGATGTACTGGGCCGAGCATGGCGGCTATATGGGCGTGCCGGCCGATCCCGCCTCGACGCGCTTTTGCCTTTGCCTCTATGAATCACCGATGATTCCGGCGACTGGCTTTTCGGTGACCGTGTCGCCGTTCCGGCGTCCGACCATTGAAACCATGCCGACCAACGCCAAGGCCGGCTGCCTTTACCCCAACAACGGTAGGGCCATTCTTGAAGCCAAGATGCGCGGCTTCGACAACGCAATGGTGCTCGATATGCTGGGCAACGTCGCCGAGACCGGAACCTCGAACATCTTCCTGGTCAAGGATGGCCACGTCTTTACGCCTGCGCCGAACGGCACCTTCCTATCCGGCATCACCCGCTCGCGCACGATAGCGCTGCTCGGCGAATATGGCTTCAGGACCACGGAAAAGACGCTGTCGGTGCGCGATTTCCTCGAAGCAGACGAAATTTTTTCGACCGGGAACCATTCCAAGGTGGTGCCGATCACGCGCATCGAGGATCGCAATCTGCAACCCGGGCCGGTGGCCAAAAAAGCGCGCGAACTCTATTGGGATTGGGCGCATTCGACTTCTGCTGTTTGAGCGGATAAAAAGGCGATCGACGCTTCATCCGGAGTTGTCCCAACCCATTCCAGACCTATCTTACTCCGGTATCGACACCGGATTTTTCCACGAGGGAGTACTATCCATGGCCTTTGAATTGCCCGCTCTGCCTTACGACTATGAGGCCTTGCAGCCTTACATGTCGAAAGAGACGCTGGAATATCACCACGACAAGCACCACAAGGCGTATGTCGATAACGGCAACAAACTCGCCGCCGAGGCCGGCTTGGGCGATCTGTCGGTCGAAGAGGTGGTCAAGCAGTCGTTCGGCAAGAATGCCGGCCTCTTCAACAATGCCGCCCAGCATTACAACCACATCCATTTCTGGAAGTGGATGAAGAAAGGCGGCGGCGGCAACAAGCTGCCGGGCGCGTTGCAGAAGGCAGTCGATAGCGATCTCGGCGGTTACGACAAGTTCAAGGCTGATTTCATTGCCGCTGGCACGACACAGTTCGGCTCCGGCTGGGCCTGGGTCTCGGTCAAGGATGGCAAGCTGGCGATCTCCAAGACACCGAACGGCGAAAACCCGCTCGTCCATGGCGCGTCGCCGATCCTCGGCGTCGATGTCTGGGAGCACTCCTACTACATCGACTACCGCAACGCCCGGCCGAAATATCTCGAGGCGTTCGTCGACAGCCTGATCAACTGGGACCATGTCCTGGAATTGTACGAAAAGGCGAAGTGATCGATTTCCAGAAGCCCCGGTATCACCCGGGGCTTTTCTTTTCTGCGTCCCGCAAGAGCAAAGGTCCGGCAAAAATCATCAGGGGGAAGGGAATTTTCCCTCTGTAGCATCCGTTGACGTCCTGTCCCGAAATGCCTTCATCATGGAGCCAATTGAATGAGAAAGCTTGTTATCGCCATCTCTATGCTCGCACTCGCGGCTTCGGCGGCCTTTGCCGACCCGATCCTCGACCGGCAGGCACTAATGAAGGAGCGTGGAAAGATCGTCGGCGGCCTGTCGAAAGTGGTCAAGGGCGAGGAGCCCTTTGATGCGGCGGCCGTGCTGACGCAACTTCAGGCGTTGCAGGCGAATGCGGAAAAATTCGATGCCGATGCACTGTTCCCGGCCGGCAGCGACACCGGCGACACCACTGCGTCGCCGAAGATCTGGGAAGACATGGCCGGCTTCAAGGCCACCAACGCCAAATATGTCGCCGACGTCAAGGCAGCGGCCGCTGCCGCTCCTGCCGACGTCGATGCGTTGAAGGCGCAATTCGGCGCCATCGGCTCCGATTGCGGCACCTGCCACCAGACCTACCGGGTGAAAAAAGGCTGATAGCGGGCGATGCCCTGGCTAAAGAAACTCGTCGGTGCCATCGTCATCCTCGGCGGCGTCGGCGCGGTTGCCGGGTGGGTCGGGTCGGCGCCGGTGAGGCTCGACAGGGAGACCCTGGCCAAGCTCGGTCCTGGCGACGCAGCCAGGGGCAAGCGCATTTTTTATGCCGGCGGTTGTACATCCTGCCATGCAAAGCCGGGCTCACAGGGCGATGCGCGGCTTCAACTCGTGGGCGGTCTCGAGCTCAAGACGCCCTTCGGAACCTTCGTGCCGCCCAACATTTCGCAAGACGCCAAGGACGGCATCGGCGCATGGTCGGTCGAGGACCTCGCCAATGCCATGCTGAAGGGCGTGTCGCCTTCGGGCCGACACTTCTATCCGGCGTTTCCCTATGCGTCCTACGCGCGCATGAATCCGGCCGACATTGGCGATCTCTATGCCTTCCTCAAGACGCTGCCGGCCGTCGCTGGCAAGGCGCCTGCAAATTCGCTCGGTTTTCCCTTCAACATTCGTCGCGGCATCGGCCTGTGGAAATTGCTCTATCTTAGCGACCAGCCGGTCGTTCCATTTCCCGCTGGCACGCCCGATCCGGTCATGGCCGGCCGCTATCTGGTCGAGGGGCCGGGCCATTGCGGCGAATGCCACACGCCGCGCGACCTCGCAGGTGGTACGAAAAAGAACGTGTGGCTGGCCGGTGCGGTGGCTGCCGAAGGCAGCGGCGTCGTGCCGAACATCACATCGGGCGAGGGCGGTATAGGCGATTGGTCGGAAGCCGACATCGTCAACTACCTCGAAACCGGCTTCACGCCCGATTTTGATTCCGTCGGCGGCGCCATGGTCGACGTGCAGCGAAACATGGCCGAGCTGGCGCCGCAGGACCGTGCTGCCATCGCCGCCTATCTCAAGGCGATACCCGCGCATCCAAACGGCTATCCGGCCCGCAAGAGGGCGAACTAGTCTAGATCGAGTCTGCGGATGACAGGTGGCGGTCACCGAGAAAATCGAAGCCCGTTTCGAAGAAATGGTTGTAGTTGCAGGTCAACTCTTCGCCAGGCGCGATGTCGCGCAGCGCAAAACTCTCCTCGGGTGAGGAGACGTCGCAATTAGGCTCGTCGGCATGGTTCATGTAGCGCGCGTCGTCGGCTTCGAAGACGATGTAGTTCGGATCGCGGCGGTCAGGATAGGAGTAGCGGTCGAGATAGCTCTTCACCGGGCCGGCCGCCCGCTCATAAGTCTCGACCTCGATGAGCCGATCGAACCTTGGGTCTAACTTCCAGATCAGAGTACCGCGAGGAATGTGGTTCTTGGCAAAGACGCCGATTCCCTGGATGGGTGATTTGTCGAGATAGACGTCGACGAGCAGCATAATGAACCTTTACGCGATTGGAGGCTGTCAGGCCGGAAAAGCCGCGCACTGGGTAGCGCGCGGTCGTCGCAATTGCGAGTGAAAATGAGCGACGGGAGCTTCAAAAAGTCCTGACACCCAGCCCTCTGGAAAGGGTGCGTCGATTATCGTCCAGAGTCAGCGTTGCTGCAGCGCCAGACGGACGCCCAGAGCGCAGTAGATGCCGCCGACAACTTTGCCCTGCAATCGTAACACCGACGGATTTCGGCGCAGGAACGTGCCGAGCCGGCCAGCGCTCACGGCAAAGACGACCGTGCTGAAAAGGCCCAGTATGACGAAGATGACCCCCAACGCGGTCATCTGAAGCATCACCGATCCGTTTTCAGGCCGCACGAACTGAGGCAGAAAAGCGAGGAAGAACAGAGCGGTCTTGGGGTTGAGCACTTCGGTCAGGACAGCCTGTCGAAACGCCTTGCCGGCGGAGATCGCGAGCGCACCGGCCGCCGGGTTGGCCGGTGTTTTCTCGATGATCGCGCGAATGCCGAGATAAACCAGGTAGGCCGCGCCGATGTACTTGATGACGCTGAACAGCGTCGCCGACGCGGCGATGATCGCCGAGATGCCGATCATGGCCATGACGGTATGAAAGACGTCGCCGGCAGCGATCCCGGCGCCCGTCGCGATGCCGACCTTGGTTCCGGAACTCGTTGCCCGGGCGATCGTCAGCAGGGTGGCGGGGCCTGGAATGAAGACGAAGCCGAGCACGACCGCGATGTAGGCGATCAGAGTGGTCAGGTCGATCATTTGTTGGTTGCTCCCGTAAGCTGCGCCTTGCCCATCACTTTCAGCGCGAAGGAATAGGTGTAGGCGATCTCTTCCAGCCGCGAAAACCGGCCGGAAGCGCCGGCATGGCCGGAATCCATGTTGATCTTGAACAGAACCGGATTGTCGCCGCTCTTGCGGTCGCGCAGCCGGGCCACCCATTTGGCCGGTTCCCAATAGGTGACGCGCGGATCGGTGAGACCGGCCAGCGCCAGGATCGGCGGATAGTCGTGATCAGAGACATTGTCATAGGGCGAATAGGCAGCGATCGTCCGATAGTCGTCGGCGGACGCGATTGGGTTGCCCCATTCGGGCCATTCCGGCGGCGTCAGTGGCAGGGTCGCATCGAGCATGGTGGTGAGCACATCGACGAAGGGAACCTCGGCGACGACGCCGCCAAAACAATCCGGCGCCATGTTGGCGACGGCACCCATCAGCATGCCGCCGGCCGAACCGCCTTGCGCGACGATACGGTCATGCGCCGTGTAACGCTCCGTGACCAGATGGCGCGCGACGGCGATGAAATCGGTGAACGTGTTCATCTTGTTCTCCCGCTTGCCGTCATCGTACCAGCCATAGCCCTTGTCCTTGCCGCCGCGAACGTGAGCAATGGCGAAGACAAAGCCGCGGTCGACCAGCGAGAACCAGTTGGTGTTGAAGGCGGCCGGCACGGTGATGCCATAGGAGCCGTAGCCGTAAAGCAGGCAAGGTGCGGATCCGTCCAGCGGCGTGTCGCGATGATGCAAAAGCGAGATCGGCACCAGTTCGCCATCGCTGGCCGGCGCCATCAGCCGCCGCGTGACATAATGGTCCGCATCATGGCCGGACGGCACTTCCTGGGTCTTCAGCAGCACCCGCTCGCGGGTGCGCATGTTATAGTCGAATACCTGCGCGGGCGTCGTCATCGACGAGTAGGAAAAGCGCATGATCTCGGTGTCGTACTCATAGGAACCCGACAGGCCGAGCGAGAAGGCCTCCTCGTCGAGGGACAGAAGATGCTCCTCGCCGCTGATACGGTCGCGCACCACAATGCGCGGCAGGCCTTCCTTGCGTTCGAGCCGGACCATGTGGTCCCTGAAGCCGATCACCGACAGGATCAGCCGGCCGGGCTCGTGCGGCACCAGTTCCTGCCAGTTGGCGCGCACGGGATCGCTCGCCGGCGCCGTCATGATCTTGAAGTCCTTGGCGCCGTCGGCATTGGTCAGGATGAAGAAGATATCGCCGCCTTCTTCCAGCTCGTATTGAAGGCCAACCTCGCGCGGCGACACCAGTTTCGGTTCGGCAAACGGATCGTCGGCGCGCATCAGGCGGTATTCCGAAGTCTCGTGATCGTTGATGCCGATCATGATCCATTCGTTGTTGCGGGTGCCGTCGACATTCATGAAGAAGCCGGGATCGGTTTCCTCATAGATCAGCCGGTCGCTGTCCGGGCTGTCGCCCAGCGCATGGAACAGTACCTTGGACGGGCGATGGTTGGGATCGAGACGCGTGTAGAAGAAGCCGTCATTGCCTGCGTTCCAGACGCCTGAACCGCCGGTGTCGGGGATCTGGTCGGCAAGCTCCTTGCCATCGGCAAGGTCGCGCACGCGAAGCGTGTAGAATTCGGAGCCCTTGTCGTCGAATGCCCATAGCAGCTTGGCGTGGTCGGCCGAATGGTCGACACCGCCAAGACGGAAATAGGCCTTGCCCGCGGCCTCCGCGTCGCCATCGAGCAGGATATGCTCGGCGCCGCCGTCGCGCGACATGCGGAAATAGCGCGGCTGCTCGCCACCAAGTTTAAAGGACGAGCCGTAGGCATAGGGCCCATCCTTCATCGGCACGGAAGAATCGTCTTCCTTGATACGGCCCTTCATCTCCTTGAAAAGCTGCTTTTGCAGTTCGACCGTGTCGGCCATCAGCTTCGACTGGTAAGCATTCTCCGCCTCGAGTTCTGCGCGGATCCCCGCATCGAGCAATGACGGGTCGCGGAACATCTCCTGCCAGTTGTCGGCCCGTAGCCAGGCATAGTCGTCGGTTCGCGTGATGCCGTGATGCGTGTCGGAAACCGGCCGCTTCTCGGGCGTTGGCGGGCTGACGATCGGAAATATGGATGTCTTGGTCATTGCATCTCGCTTTGCCAGTATCTTCAATGGGCCAGTATCTTCAATGGGCCAGTATCTTGAAGGGCCATCTCGAATGGAGAAATATCTTGAATGGCAAATGAACACGCCGATCAGGGCAGGTTCAAGAGCCGGAGCGTATGGGTTGTGTCGGCTCCAGGAGATGAGCCGGGAGGAGAGATGATGACTATTTGGTCTCGGACTGCTGCGGCTTTCGCCGTTGCTTCGCTAACTCTGGGCTTTGCCGGCCAGTCTCATGCGACCGTATTCGCGGCTTGGCAAGTGGCCAATGTCCCGTTCGGCGACACGCTCAATGTACGCAAATACCCTTCGGGCACATCCCAAAAGCAGGCGGGATATCCGAACGGTACCGTTCTGCAGATGACCGGGCGATGCACCGGCGGAATAAACCTGCTCGACATCGCCAACCAGCCGGCATGGAAGCAGGCACAAAAGATTCGCTATCGCTGGTGCGAAGTCTGGCATGATCCGGTCCAGAACGGCAATTTCGTCACCGGCTGGGCCTATGGCAAATACATCATCCCGCATTGATTGACGCGGCAGCAATCAGCCGATCGGTCGGATGACTGGCATGTCGCCTGATTGCTCGTATATGACCACGGCAACCTGTGGTTTTGTGGACAAATGCGAACAACCAATATTTCTCGAGCGATAGCCAAGCAAGATCAAACATTAAAACCCGTTTCGTGAGTTGCCACGAATGTAACGGCGATCTGACGTTGCGTCAGCCGCCGCCGACGGGAACGCGAAATATCGATAAATTACACAATGCACGAAAGATTGAAGCTGATCGCGGAACATTTGATCAATATCGTTCAATATAGCGCGAGGGGCGAATTGACTTACTTGGTCTGCACGCTCATTGATGTGCCCGCGACACGAATCGTAGAAACTCTACCTGCACAAAATTCGTGCGATGCCCTGCTTGTAAAAAAGGGCGCAGATCGATGTAACTCTTGTTGGGGACCGAAGACCATGGATATTGTCGAAACACCTTCCAGAAACAGCGATGCGCTGATCGAATTGACCGCCGATGTGGTGGCCGCCTATGTCAGCAACAATCCCGTGCCGGTCGGCGAACTGCCGAACCTGATATCCGATGTCCATGCCGCACTCGGGCGTGTGGGCGGAACCGCCGAACAGCCGCCTGCCGACAAGCAGAAGCCGGCGGTCAACCCGAAGCGGTCGGTTCATGACGACTACATCGTCTGCCTTGAAGACGGCAAGAAGTTCAAGTCGCTGAAGCGCCACCTGATGACCCACTATGACCTGACGCCGGACCAGTATCGCGAAAAGTGGAACCTCGACCCGACCTATCCGATGGTTGCACCCAACTATGCAGCTGCCCGGTCCCAGCTCGCCAAGAAGATGGGTCTCGGCCGCAAGCGCAAAGCGCGGTAATTGCTGCCAGCCAGATCGGATCGACATCAACGGCGCCTTCAGGCGCCGTTTGATTTTTGCGAGCCGCGACGCGCGGATCGGGTCGGGAAGCGTCAGGCGGTCTGCTTGAGCGCTGCCTCGGCGTCGCGCTTGATGCGCGTGACCATCGAGCGAAGGCCGTTGGCGCGCTGCGGCGACAGATGTTCGTCGAGGCCGAGTTCTTTCAATGTCGCTTCCGCATCGGTCTTCTGGATTTCGCTGGCGGTCCTGCCGGAAAACAGCGCCAGCATGATCGCGACCAGCCCACGCACGATATGAGCGTCCGAATCGCCGGTGAAGGTGATGACAGGATCGGCTCCAGCTCCGCGTTCGGTGGTCAGCCAGACCTGGCTGACGCATCCCGGCACCTTGTTGGCGGGGCTGCGCTGCTCGTCCGGAAACGGCGGCAGCGCCTCGCCGAGTTCGATGACATAACGATAGCGGTCTTCCCATTCCTCGAGGAACGAGAAGTCGTCGCGGATCGTCTGGATCGTGGTGGTCATGTCTGGGATATAGTCACGCGGCGGCTCCGCGTCACGGAAAAAACAAGGACACCGCGGGCGTCGAGAGGGCAGACAGCCCGCGGTGCGCCGTCGAAACGGCTTAATTCTGAGGCGGCAGGTTGACGGTCTCGGGCAAGACGATTCCTTCGGGCAGGCTGCCGGTCATCGTCGACGTGTCGGGGCCGGCGGCGGACTTGTCGTCCATCATCGCTGCCGCGATCTTGGCGGTCTCCTTGGCGCGGGCGGTAATGGTGTGCATCGCCGACTTGCCGGTCTCGCAGACATCGGGTTTGCGTTCGCAAATGCCGGCGATATCGCCAACCGCTTCGCGTGCCGCAAACAAGGCCTGGATCGGTCCGACGCTTTCATGCCCCGCTTCATCGGGGCCGACACTCAATGGCAGCGCCAGCAGCACCAGCGAAAACCAGAAAGCCATTCTTATGAGGAAGACCATGCCCTTGCCCTCTCGTCGTGACCGGATCATGCATCCATATGGCATGACCTCTTTTGTAGGCAGGATTTTGGCACACAGGCGCAAAGGACGGCTTGCGGGCAAAGAGAGAATTTTCCTCAAATTTTAGGCAAATTCGAAACGAACCGTTCTGCAATCGATTTGTCTCAAATCCGAGTAATTTTCCTTAACAACAAATAACCATATATCCCCATGATTTCCCTGCGTTTTTCTTGAAATAGGGAAGTCCAGGTGCCGAGTGCGCCCGGCCGATGGGTGCCGTCGGCGGATAACTCTCCGTTTACTATGGCTGCATTTGTCCGTGCTTTCGGCCGCCGGCATCCCGATATTTGCCGCAGGCCGGGCCCTGGTCGGCCCTGCCTTATCCATTCCTTAAACGCTGGATGCGAGTTTCAAAGCCAACCAGAACCATCTGCAAAGCAGAGCTGTCCACGACAAGTGCGAGTGCGTTGAGTTGAGTTCAATCAAGGCCAGATACGTTGAATTGCCTGGCGCGATTTCGGCCGGTTGCGAACGTATGGTCCATCCGTCCATCCTTGGGCGGAGCGACCGCGAGCGCCAGCGCCGCTTTATCGGCGTCATGCTCGCCGCTCCTTTCTTTGTCGCCGGTGCCGCGGTCACGCTGGTTACTTCAGGCATGGGCGTCGCCGTCACCATGGCCGCCATCTTCGCCGCCTTTGGCCTGTGCTGGTTCGTCGCCTTGCTGGTGGCGGCGACCGGCAAGATGGCGATAGCGAGTTGGGTCGCCCTGGTGCTGGCCGGCATTTCTCTCGGCAGTCTCATTGCCGCCGCGGGCGGGCTGAGTTCGCCTGTCGCCATGCTTGTCGTGGCGCTGCCTTTTGAAGCCTGGTGGATCGGCGCTTCGCGGCGCGCGGCACTGTGGGGAGCCGTGTCGGCCGCTGTCGCCATCTTGGCTCAGCCTTTGGCTGGAACCGTATTCCCGTTCGCAGGAGCGCAGATCGCGGCGTGGCACTGGTTGGTGCCGTTGGCCTGGACGCTCACACTGATCCCGCGCGCATCGGCATTTCAAAACACGGCCGATGCGGCTGATGTGCTCGACACTGCCGACCGGCTCGAAGACATCATCGATGCGGTGGTCTTGCGCGTCGCCCGTCATGGCGAGGTCCTGGACGCGTCGCCAAAAGCGCGCACGCTTTTGAAACTGCCGCCCGAACTGCTGTCCGGAAACGGCCTCTTCGATCGCGTCCATCTGTCGGATCGCGTTTCCTATCTCAGCGCAATGGCCGACATGCGCGACGGCGCACTGTCGCGCCGGCTCGAATTGCGCATCCGGCTGCCTCAGAATGGCAATGGCCTGACGGCCGACAATTACCGGCCGTTCTCGCTTGATCTCGTGCGTGGTGAGGAACAGGGTGATGTCTTTACGTTCGTCCTGAGGCAGAATGACGAGATCGCCCGGTTGCGCGAGGATCTGGCGGCAGCCAATGAGGCGGCCGCGTCCGCCGAGGTGGCGAAGGGACGCTTCCTGGCGGTGGTCAGCCACGAACTGCGCACGCCGTTAAATGCCATTATCGGCTTCTCGGATATGCTGCTGCATGAGATGTTCGGCGCCTTCAAGGATCCGCGCCAGAAAGAATATGTCGGCTTGGTACGGGATTCGGGCCAGCATCTGCTCGCCGTCGTAACCTCGATACTCGACGTGTCCAGGATTGAATCGGGCGTCTATGCGACCGAACCCGAGCCGTTCCGGTTCGCGGAAGCGGTCGACATGTGCCAGTCGATGATGCAACTGCAGGCGCAGGCCAAGAACATCGATCTGCAGGCGCAGATCGCGCCGGACGCCGGCGACATCAATGCCGATCAGCGCGCCGTGCAGCAGATGCTCATCAACCTGGTCTCCAACGCGATCAAGTTCACTCCCGACGGCGGCGACGTCGTCGTCGGCGCCAAGCGGATCGGTTCGCGCCTGCATTTCTGGGTCAGGGACACCGGCATCGGCATCGCCGAGGAGGATTTCGCCAATCTCGGCAAGCCCTTCATACAGATCCAGAACGACTATACGCGCCGTTTCGAGGGGACTGGTCTTGGCCTTTCACTGGTCAAGGGCCTGGTGGCGCTGCACGAGGGCACGATGTCCATCGAAAGCATGCCAGGCGAGGGCACCACGGTGACCATCAGCCTGCCGGTGAACGGACCGAAGGGACATCAGGCGGAGAAAGCCGGCGTGCTGACCATGCCTGTGGCGATGGCGAAAGGGGACAGAGATGGCTCGCTCCGCAAAACCGGCTAAGGCGGTCAAGCGCCGCAGCAATGCCTTTCAGGACGGCGCTGTCGCCGTCGGCGGCATGATCTCGCGCAATCCCGTCCTGGTGGGCGGCTCGACGGCATTCCTGGTGACGCTGTTCTACGTCTCGGCCAATGCCTTGTGGTACCAACCTTTCCCGCATGCCGGCGCATTTTTTGCGACCCGCAGCATTGCGGGCTTTCCGCACGCGACGCCCGACGAACCGGAGACGACATTCAACATCGTGCGGCCATCCGGCGCGCCGGCACCGATCAAGGGCGATCCGGTTGTCGAGCAGGTGCAAGGCATATTGAAGGATCTCGATTTCTATTCCGGGACGGTTGACGGCATTTCCGGACCCAACACCCGCAAGGCCATCCAGGACTATCAGCAGAAGGTCGGGCTCAACACGTCCGGCGAGATCGACGCGCTTCTGCTCGATCAACTGGGCGCGACGCCGAAGACAGCTTCCGTCGTGCCCAGGCCGCAGCCGCGCCCGGATATGCCGGCCGCCGTTCCGGTGTCTTTGCAGACAGGTTCGGGACAGACAAATTCCGGGCAGGCGGATGCCGCGACGCAAGCGCCCGATGCCCGCATCGTCAAGATCCAGGCCGGGCTCAAGGCGTTCGGCAATGACGACATGCAGCTGGATGGTGTCGTCGGCGCGCGCACGAAGGCGGCGATCAAGGAATTCCAGTCGCTGTTCGGGCTGCCGCAGACCGGCGAGCCCGATGAGATCGTCTACGTCAAGATGCGCGAGATCGGCCTGACCAACTGACGGCCGAAACGACGGCTCGCCGAGCGGCGGAAATATCGATAGAGAACCGGCAGTTTCGGGAGCTCTCTCATGCGCGTCACATCGGATCTGTGGGTTTCGGCCCTGTTGCGCCGGATTTTCGGCGCCGGTGGATTTGCCGCCGTGGTCAAGCGTGGCGCGACCGAGGCCGGCGCTGTGTTCGTGCTGGCGCGGGGCAGGCTGGGTGAGGTTGCCCTGTTCGGGCCGGCGCCGCAGACAAGCTATGATTCGGCCAAGCCCGACGACCGGTTTTTCACTCTGCTCGGAGCTGGTGACGATCCCGCGGTGCTCGAAGCCAGGCTGGAACGGGAGAAAAAATTCGATCCCGACATCTGGGTGGTCGAAATCGAGGCCGGTGCCGTGCCCGTCGAGGAGCTTATTTCCGTGAAGACGCCCTGAGGCCGGAAGAAGCCGCCGCATCGTCGCTGTTCGAAGCGGTGCGTGTATCGCTGTTGGCAGGTGCTGCGCCGCGAACCACCCTTGAAAGGATTTCCGCTCTCCACGACCGCATCTTGTCCTGGGCCGCCTCGCGATGCAGCAGCCGGTAGCGGTCGAGGAAAGTCCGGATAGCCTGCGGGTGCGGGAACTGGCTGGGATAGACGGCAACCGTGACCAGGAAGGCCCTGTCTTCGCTGAGGTCGAGCGAGCGCAAGGCGACAAGCAGCGAGGCATAATTCTGGTTGGCGGTGAGCGACCGCGCGATCTCGAAATCGATGTCGAGTGCATCGGCGAGCGCGGTCTGGAAGAACGCGGCGTTTCCCGTCAGCGCTGTCTCGCGCAATTTCATATAGGTGTCGGCGCCCTTGAAAGGCTCGGCGGTCGCTGTCTTCTCGTCGCCGGTGCGCATCATCGAGCGCAGCCTGCGCCGTGCATTCTCGGCCGCGATGCCGAGTGTCTGTTCCCGGGCTGGCTCGCCGGAGGCGGGATCCGCGCTCGCTGGCGCGATCTTGTCTGCCCCAGCGGCGTTCGCATCCGGGTCCGGCGCGCGCACCAGGGTTGGCCTCTCGAGGGCCCTGATCAGGTCAGCAATGGTCGGGTTCAAGCCCTTGCGGCGCGCGATGGCACGCGCATGCGGCAGGCCATGCCGCCCGATCAGGGCGATGAGATCGATGTCGCTGACGGCGCGTGAGCGGATGAGCAGCGGCGCGGCAATGTCAACCGGTTCCTCGCAAAGACGGCGCACCAGGGCGGCGGGTGCGTATTCGCATTCGGAAAGGGCGGCTGCCACGTAACGGCGGGATTCGACGGACACGTCATTGAACAGCGGCAGCGTCAGGTCTTCGAGCTGGCCGATCTCGCGGCGTGAGGGGCGGGTGAGCGAGCAGAACGCCGACACCGCGGCGCGGAATAGCCTTTCGGCCTTTCCCGAGTCTTTTCGTGCCGCGATTTGCCTGAAGTCCGAAGATGACACGAAGGATACGCCCGTACTCGACACAAGCTTGGCGCGCTCGACCGGGATTATGTCGGTTTCGCGAGCACCAAGAACAAAGATCAAGTTAGCGACGATCCGTTAGCGCTCCGTTAACCCTCTGCCGGCCTTAATGACATTTGGAGGCGTTGCGTTGTGCTCCGGGGAAACCGAGAGGAATGCGCGAACCATGGGCATGGTACTGTCTTTCGTGCCGCGTACGGCACCAAACACCAGAGCAAAGCAAACCGCCGAAATGCCGGCGGCGGTGATCATCTTTCCCGGCATCCGCTATGAGCGGTCGCATGCCGGCGAAGTGCGGCCGGTCGATCCCGACAAGACGGGGTCGCCAGGGACGAAGCCGGTCCCGCACCACTGAGTTTCGGCGGCCACGGACCTTGGTCCGGGATCATGTCTAGTGCATGTCGCCCGAAAGTGACCCCGGTTTTGGGAGAACGACATGCATAAAAAAGACCTGAAGCGGGTCGTCTGAACCCGTTCAGACGCGACACGCTCTAGAAGTCCTGCAACTCACAGGAACTCTGTTCGAAGAAGCGCGACACGATCGGCTTCCAGCTGCTGTCGGGGACGAAGGCACGGATGACGAAAATGCCTTCCTCGATCGGCGCTTCGACGAAGATCGCCCCCTGAAGATCCTCTGGAAGGTCCTTGCGCACGTCGATCATCTGCGCCGGCGTCAGCACCACGGCATCCAGAACGCCTTCGGTCGCTGTGTGGTCGTTGAAGGAATAGATGTTGTGGCCGCTGCGGTCATAGACCGACACCGACCAGAACGGGACATGTCCAGGTGCCTTGACGCGGACCAAACCTTCGCCCAGGTCGAACCGGCAGGCCGTCGCATAAAACAGCGGGTCGACGGATTTCACCACGGGCGCGCCACCGGCCTCGGCATCGAGCCGCGTCATCTTGTAGAGGTCCGACGCCATTGACAGCCGCGACCAGGCGTCGCGTTCGGAAAATTCAGGCACCAGAAGCAGCACGGCGATGTGCACAATGCCGGCGCCGAGCAGGCCGAGCAGGACGGCATGCAAAAGTCTGCGCATCGCCGCATAAAAACTACGCATCGCAGCCGACCTTGACGATACGCGGCAGCGAGACGTCCGACAGGCCCGTGCTGCTGGCGATTGGCGTGTCGTAGAAGGTCAGCACGAAATACATCCTGCCGAAGCCGTCTGTCAGCAGCCAATTGCCGGGCATCGGGTGATGGCCGGCGGAAATGATCACCGAATTGTCGGGCTGGCGCACCACCCCGTAGGATTGCAGCGCCGCCAGCCGGGATTTGCCAGTCTCGACCACGCTGAGCGACTGGTCGGCGGCGTAGAGCGTCCAGAACCGCGCCGTCGGAAATCCGCCCTCGATGGTGTAGGTGCATTCGCGCTTGAGCTCGGCGCCGCCCGTGTCTCGCTCGGCGACGAAGGACAGCCCCTCGGCACGGCCGAGTGCAAGCACGCCCTCGCGCGCCACGCGAGCCTTGGAATAAGGATCGGCGGACGGCGTGCCGATATCGGGAAAGGCTGTCCATTGACCGATCCGGATGGCGCCGACGCCATCCTGGACTTTCAGCGCATACCAGACGCTGCCGCCACCGCCGATGATGGCTATGGCAAGCGAAAGCAACGTCAGGAAGGCAGTTTTGAGCATGAAGGGCCGGGGACACCGAAGAGTTGCCGCTCGGGGATATCGCGGCGCAGGGCCTTGTGGCAAGCGGGCCGATGTAGAATTGCAGCCGCCTCTTCCTTCTCCCCCTGCGGGAGACGGTGGCCGAGCGAAGCTCGGTCGGATGAGGGGTGTTCCAGCTTCGCAAGGACGGTGATCCGGCCAGCACCCCTCAACCGTCTCGGCGCTGCGCGCCGATCCACCTTCTCCCCTGTGGGCTAGCGTGCGCACACATTTGCTTCGGGTTCATTTTTGTGAGGCGAGAACGAAGCCGTCGACGATGGCGTTGAAGCGTCTGAGGCCTTGGGTGAAGGTGATGGGTCCTGGCGGGCGTTCCTTTTC
>NZ_RZQT01000007.1:0-92014 GCF_003998485.1 Mesorhizobium sp. M7A.F.Ca.CA.001.04.2.1 | reverse complement strand
GCCGTAGAACACCAGCTCAAGAACGATCGACCAGTAGACGCCGTCCATGAAGGGCTGGCCGAACGTCGGCGCGAACATCGACAGATTGGCGGCATACTGAACGAAAGAGGCCGAAAGCAGCGGCGACCCGGCAAGGAAGACAATCGCGAAGGTGATCGTCATGCAGAGCAGGAAGCCCGGATAGAGGCGAACGAACCGCGCGACCGCAAACTGGTCCCAACTGCGGTTTTCCGCCGACCAGGCAATGACGAAACCGCTGATCAGGAAGAACAGATTGACGCCGAGATAGCCGTAGAGGGCGAACGGTGCCGCAAGCGGATAACCCTCAGCCAGAATGCCCTCGGCAGCCGCGCCGCGAAAGAAATAGTGGAAGAACACGACAGCCATCGCCGCGACCAGCCTGAGCAGGTCCAGCGTCGCAATGTAATTTTGTTCCGCAGGTCTGGTGTTCATCCGCATTTCCCGCATCTACGGTCGGCAAACCATAGAGCGGATCGCGGCTGAGCGGGTTAAGAGGCCTAGATTATCGCCAGATGTAGTAAATTTACGCGGAACGAGGCGTCAGACCGCCGAACCATAGAGGTCATAGGCGTCGGCACGGTCGATCTTGACGGTGACGATATCGCCTTGGCGCAGCGGACGACGCGACTGGATGTGCACCGAGCCATCGATCTCGGGCGCGTCGTATTTGGTGCGGCCCTTTGCCGATGTGCCATGCGCCTCGTCGATCAGCACCGGGAGGCGCTTGCCGACTTTTCTGGCCAGCTGTGTCGCCGAAATCTTCTGCTGACGCTGCATGAAGCGGTGCCAGCGCGCCTCCTTGATTTCCTGCGGGACCTGTTCGAGACCGAGATCGTTGGAGCGGGCGCCGCGGACCGGCTCGTATTTGAAGCAGCCGGCGCGGTCGATCTTGGCTTCATCGAGCCAGTCGAGCAGCATCTCGAAATCGTCATCCGTCTCGCCGGGGAAGCCGACGATGAAGGTCGAGCGGATGGCCAGATCCGGACAGACCTCGCGCCAGCCGCGAATGCGCTCGAGCGTCTTTTCGCCATGCGCGGGCCGTCGCATGTTTTTCAGCACCTGCGGCGAGGCATGCTGGAACGGGATATCCAGGTAAGGGAGGATCTTGCCCTCCGCCATCAGCGGGATGACGTCGGCGACATGCGGGTAGGGGTAGACATAGTGCATGCGCACCCAGATGCCGAGCTTGCCCAGTTCCTCCGAAAGATCGAGGAATTTTGCGCGCACTTCACGGTCGCCGAACATCGACGTCTGGTACTTGATGTCGATGCCGTAGGCGCTGGTGTCCTGCGAGATGACCAGAAGTTCCTTGACGCCAGCCTTGGCCAGTTTCTCAGCCTCACGCAGCACATCTGCCGCCGGCCGCGAGACGAGGTCGCCACGCAGTGCGGGAATGATGCAGAAGGTGCAGCGGTTGTTGCAGCCTTCGGAAATCTTGAGATAGGCGTAGTGACGCGGCGTCAGCTTGACACCCTGCGGCGGCAGGAGATCGATATAGGGATCGTGCGAAGGCGGTGCGGCCTCATGCACCGCGGCCATCACGCTCTCATAGGCCTGCGGCCCGGTGATCGCCAGCACATTGGGGTGCTTTTCGCGAATGACGTCCGGCTCGGCGCCCAGGCAACCGGTGACGATCACTCGGCCGTTTTCCGAAAGCGCGGAGCCGATGGCGTTGAGCGACTCGTCGCGGGCGGAATCGAGAAAACCGCAGGTGTTGACGACGACGAGGTCGGCGCCGTCATGCTTGCGCGCGATTTCGTAACCTTCGGCGCGCAGGCGCGTGATGATGCGCTCCGAATCCACGAGGGCCTTCGGGCATCCAAGACTGACAAAACTCACGCGGGGAGCGGACATAGAGGGTTTCCGGGCTTTTCAGGATTGCCGGCGCAGTACCACACTTATTGCGGCATTGGTATGGGCAGGCCCGCGATGCGGCAAAACGCACGGCGGTCTTGCTTCGACGGAGTGAAGACGCGGATGTCCGCCAGCTTCAGCCGACCACGTTGTTCACATGTGGCCAGACCTCCACCGCGCCACGATAGACCATGTCCAGCGCGACATAGAGTATGATCAGCAGGCCGACATAGGCGATCCAGCGGTGGCGATGCAGCAGCTTGGCAATGAAGGTCGCAGCCAGCCCCATGAGCGCGATCGACAGCACAAGGCCGATGACCAGCACCGGAAAATGATCACGCGCCGCTCCAGCCACCGCCAGCACGTTGTCGAGCGACATCGACACATCGGCGACGACAATCTGCAAGGCAGCCTGGCCAAGGGTCTTGCGCTTCGACTTGCCGGCGACTGCCTGGTCACTGTTGAGGTCCGAATTCGACAGCGCCTCGGTCGCTTCCAGCTCATCGGCATGTGACGTGCGCAGCTCGCGGTACATTTTCCAGCAGACCCACAGCAGCAGGATGCCGCCGGCCAGCAGCAGGCCGACGATCGCCAGCAGCTTGACGGTAATTGCGGCAAAACCGATGCGCAGCACCGTTGCCGCAATCACGCCGATGAGGATCGCCTTCTTGCGTTGGTCAGCCGGCAGGCCGGCAGCGGCAAGGCCGATGACGATCGCATTGTCGCCGGCCAGCACGAGGTCGATGGCGATGACCTGGAGCAGGGCGGTCAGGCTGGCAGCGCTGAAAAAAATGTCCATCGACCGGAAGCCCTTGCTGATTTTGCCGAGTGTTCGTCGATTACCCAGAGGCCCTAACTTGGTGGTCCCTTGGCGTCAAGGGATCACGCGTGGCGCCATCACCGAAGCATCGTTACGTCAAGCCAGATCCAATGCTCGCGGCACTCGCCGACAGCCAGGCAAAACCATGGCCGATCGCAAATCAATCGTAGAGATTATACTTTGCCCAGTCGGCTTCCGGAATCTCGTCGCCGATCCGGTAGCGGAGTTGCAAGACTTCCATATGGTCCGGCCCGGTCTGGCACTTGAATTTCAGCCTATACCACTGCCCCTTGCTGCGAAACGCAGCACCCGGGCTCTTGATTGCATCGGCGCCCATCTCGGGCGTGGCAAAGGCGTAGGCGACGACGCGATCGGCTTTGAACTTGCGATCGTCATGGGTGATGCGGTCGAGCACTTCGGCGTCGCAACGCTGTTCAAGGCGAGTTTGGGGATCGAGTTTCATCAGTCCGGCGCGCAATGCATTGTCCATTGCGCTGGCTGGAAAACTCAGTGTCACTGACGCCAAGGCGGTCATGCAGAGCTTCTTCATGGGCGGGACAAGCAACATATTTTGTCGGAGAAATCAACCGAGCGGACCGCCTCGGACGCTGCGGGAATCTTCAATCATATGGCTGCTGCGTTCAAAATTGCGTGTCGGGATTCGTCGTGCGATGCCTGCGGCCAACGGACCAAAGAGGCACGGCCGGCATCGGTAAGATCGTAGAGGCCGCGGTCGACGCGCGCGAACCAGCCATAGACATTGTGCTGCAGGATCTTGGGCGCGATCGGCGTCACCGCCTTCAGATCTCGCGGCCGCCTGGGGCCATCCACCATGGCGGCAGCGCAGGCGAGGGCGCTTTGGCGATAGGCGGTCATGATCGGATTGCGCGATCCTCCTCCGGCAACGGGATCGCCGCGACGGCGCTGGTGCTCATCGACCAGGCGGGAGCGCCGGCGGGCATTTTTGCGCGGCGCCAGCGCGATCGGGCTGAGAAGCACCTCGACCCGGTCCGTCGCGGTCACGCCAAGCAAGCCGAAGCCAAGCCGGCGGCAGAGATTGCGGAACCTGGCATCGCTTTCGCGTCCCTTGCCGCGAGCCGACATGCGCGCGGCCAGCCACACCTCGTCGCAGGCCGCCGCACGATCGACACCTTGCAGCACCAGTTCGAGATTGAACTGCAGCTTCAACTCGCAGATGACGACAACCGGCGGCTCCCCCTCGCGCAACGCAACAACATCGCAGCCGTCGATCTCGCCTTTGACGACAAAGTCGAGGCTTTCGAGGAACCGCTTCACCGGCGCATAGAGTGAGGTCTCGTTCATGGCACAAGGTTTAGCCGATTCGAGGCGAAAAGCCTTCCGGTGGTTCGGCGTCCTGCGGCTCGAAAGGGGACCGGTGTGGATACCGCAACGCCGGGCCAGCCGTCAGGCTTCGGCGTTCGGCACCGCCCGGTTCGGCAGCTTCCTGCGGCGCAGGAGCGGATAGCCGATCTGGCCGAAATAGGTGGAAGGGATCGGATCGTCGACGCCGTACTTCTCCGGCACCTTGTCACCGGTGGGATTGTAGGTGCCGAACAGCACGTCGAGGAAAGGCAACTGCCCGGCGAAGTTCTTGTCATAGGCTTCGCGCTGGTTGGCATGGTGCCAGCGATGGAACTGCGGGCTGGCGATCAGCCACTTCAAGGGGCCGAACGGAATCCGCACGTTTGAATGCACAAGCAGCGTATGTCCAAGGTAGAGAGTCGAAAAGACGGCGATCGACGCTTCCGAGAAGCCGAGGAAAAAGATCGGCGTCAGCGATATTGCCTTTGTGACGATGGCGTCGACGGGATGATTGTGGAAGGCCCCGAGCCAGTCGAGTTCTTCAATCCCGTGGTGAACGGCATGGAACTTCCAAAGCGCCGGGATTTTGTGAAAGGCCCGATGTGTCCAGTAGACGCCGACATCGGTGATCACGATGATTTCGGCAACCTGCAGCCAGACGGGCTGGCCGCTGACGGCATGCGTTATCGCTTGCGGGACCAGGAGTGCAGCGGCACCGAGCGCGCCTGCCGCCATCATGACGATGGCCAGCTTTATGATGAAGCCGTTGAACAGCAGATAAATCAGATCGACAGCGAAGCCCTTGCGAAAGATCTTCTGCGGCCGCTCGGCAAACAGATGTTCAAACGGAATGAAGATCAGCGCGCAGATCAAAAGTGCCTTGATGCCGAAGATATCCATCGATTCGCCTCTGCGCGCAGTCTGCGCCTCTGAGAGGAACCACATCTCCCTTTCCAAAGGCTAAAGGCTCTGCCTTTTGCGCAAGGGCTCGGACGCGCGGAACGTGCGAGCAATGTCGCCGAACGCGGCGGCTCGGAGCAATGGAACCGTCGAACGCGGTTCCTTGACAAGGCTTCGAACCGTTCGTGTCCTAGCCGTCAGGACCCCAAACATCCGGGTTGCGTTTGAAATACTCAATCGGCATCTCGGTGAGCACGCGCACTTTCCGCGTAGGATGCTGCCCCGGCGGACGAAGAACCGAGGCCAGGTCGACCACGTTCTCTTTGGGTTTCGGCGCGGGTTTCGGGGGTTTTTTGCCCTTGCGCTTGGCGTCGATCATGGCAATCAACGCGGAGGCGAGCGACGATTGAACAGTCAGGCTTCCGTCTGCGCAATCTAGCGGATGGGTATTTTGATAGTTACGTCCGCTTGTCGTCCGGATGGCCAAGCTCGCAGAACCACCCGCCCAGATACTTCACCGATGGCGCCTTGGGATCCGGAATCTGCGTCTTCGCCTCGACCGCTGCGCGGAATGGCTCGGCGCTGTCTTGCGGGATGAACCCCAGATGGTTGGCGCCGCTGTTGTCGACCATTTTCAGCTTGTTGTCGGATATGCCGAACGAGATTGTGTGCCCGACGCGCGGCGCCGTCAGTGCTGCTTCGACCAGACGAACGCAGTCGGCGAAGGAAAGATACGACCACAGCATGCGTCGGTCGGCCGGTTCGGGAAAGGACGAGAAGATACGCAGGCAAGCCGTCTCAATGCCGAACTTGTCCCAGTAGAGCCGGCTCAGGCTTTCGACGAAATTCTTCGACACGCCGTAGAGGCTGTCGGGGCGCACCGGCGCATCGACGCCGATATGGGCTTCGACTTCATGATAGCCGATGGCATGCACCGAGGAAGCATAGATAACCCGCTTCACGCCGTGCTTCCGGGCGCCTTCGTAGATGTGGTAGGATCCGCGAATGCTGGAATCCAGGATCGTTTGCCATTCGCATTCAAGCGGCGCACCGCCGAAATGCACGATCGCGTCGCAGTCCTTGGTGGCCGCAAGTGTAGCCTCCATGTCGGCGAGATCGAAGACCGCTTCTTCCTCGTGAGGAGCAAGATCGCCGAACGGTTCGCGACCTGCCAGGCGGATCGTTTTTGCCAGCGGCACCAGCCCCTTTCGCAGTTCCGAGCCAAGCCGGCCGGCGGCGCCGGTGATCAGGATGCGTTCGTAATGCGGCATGGTCTACTCCACTTGCGCGACGGCGGCGTTGATCCGCGCGATCGCCTCGGCAAGCACCTCCTCGCTGGTGGCGGTGGAGATACGAAAATAGGGGGAAAGTCCGTAGGCAGTGCCCGGCACCGAGGCCACGCGGCCTTCGTTCAGAAGATAGGTCGCCACCGCCGTATCGTCCTCCAGCATGACGCCTTTTGGGGTCCTGCGGCCGATCAGGCTGGCGCAACCGATATAGGCATAGAATGCGCCTTCCGGCGGCGGCAGCGTCAGGCCGTTTATGCGCCTTATGCCATCGACGACCAGGTTCCTGCGCGCCTCGAATGCATCGCGGAAACGAGCCACCTCGTCCTGCGGGCCGTTCAGTGCGGCGACCGTCGCCGCCTGGGCAATCGAGCAGACCGAAGTGACCGACTGGCTCTGGATGATCGACATCGCCTTGACGAGTGGTGCCGGGCCGGCTGCATAACCGACACGCCAGCCGGTCATCGCATAGGCCTTGGCCACACCGTTGACGATGAGGCTTCGGTCCTTGAGGTCAGGGCAGGCCTTGCCGAAGGATACGAATTCGCGGTTATCGAAGATGATGTGCTCATAGATCTCGTCCGACAGGATGAGCACCTGCGGATGCCTGGCAAGGACAGCGCCAAGCGCCTTGAGATCGTCGCCCGAGTAGACCGCTCCGGATGGATTGCCGGGCATGTTCAGGAACAGCCACTTGGTTCTCGGCCCGATCGCCTTTTCCAAGAGTTCGGGCGTCAGCCTGAAGCCGCCGCTTTCCCTGCATTCGACCGTGACGGGCGTGCCGCCTAGCAGCTTCACCATCTCAGGATAGGAGACGAAATAGGGCGCGGGCAGGATGGCCTCGTCGCCGGGTTCCAGCGTCGCCATCAGCGCGTTGAAGATGATCTGCTTGGCGCCGTTGGCCACGACGATGTCGTCGGCCGTGTAGTCCAGTCCGTTCTCGCGCCTGAACTTCCCGGCCACGGCCTCGCGCACTTCCGGCGAGCCGGCTGCGGCGGTGTAGAGGGTCTGGCCCGCTTTGGCGGCTGCATAGGCCGCTTCGATGATGTGGGCAGGCGTCGGAAAATCAGGTTCGCCAAGGCCAAGGTCGATGACGTCGACGCCTTTGGCCCGTAGCGCCTTGGCCGCCTGCGAGGCGGCCATCGAAGCCGACGGCTTGACCACGGACAGGCGCGAGGAAATGTAGCTCATCGGCTTTTCTCCGAAATATAGCCCCTGGACACGTCCTGTGCCCGCGCCTCCGTACTGCGCCTGGAGGGATCGCCATAGCCGCCACCGCCAGGAAGTTCCAGCACCAGGCGACGCCCTTCCGGAACGTGCTGCCAGCCCTTGGGGCGCATCAGCGTGCCATCGTCGAGCCTGACGATGCCGGCGGTTCCGTCCTTGCCGCCATCGCGCCCCTTGGCTGGATGCCTGACCCGGTCGAACATGGCGGAAAAATCGAACTCGTGGCCTTCAGTGGCCGCGATTTCGAGGATCTGGCCGAGGCCGCCGCGAAATTCCCCGTCGCCGCCGGAATCGGGACGCAGTTCCTTGCGCCAGATGACGATCGGCCCGGTGTGCTCGGTCGCCTCGATCGGCATGGTATGGACACCGGACGGAAAGGCGGTGGCGGACAGCCCGTCCAACGTCGGGCGGGCCCCCATGCCGCCGGAATTGAACATCAGCACCTCGGCGCGGCGTCCATCGCTCCCGGCGACCGGCCTGACCGAGATGTGGATGTTCCACAGTGCCGCCGCCCCTTCGGCAAGGATCTGGCCCGGCAGCGCCTTGGCCAGCGCGCCCAGCACCAGATCGGGCACCATATGGCCGATGACGTGCCGCAGGGAGACCGGCGCCGGCCGCGGGGCGTTCAGGATGTTGGTCGGCGACGATATAGTGAACAGAGCAAGCGAGGCCGCATTGTTCGGGATCTCCGGCGCCACGACGCATTTCAGGGCGTAGCAGGCATAGGCCTTGCTGTAGATGATCGGAACGTTGATGCCCCATCGGCTTGTCGGATCGGTGCCGGAGAAATCGACATTCAAATGGTCGTCCTCAATCGAGACAGCTGCCACCAGCTTGACCGGCGTATCGTAGCCGTCGGTCACCAACTCGTTCGACCAGGTGCCTTTCGGCAGCGCCTTGATGCGCTCCAGCGTCGCGTCATGCGTGCGCGTGAAGATGAACTCTCCCAGCCTGTCCAGCGATGCCAGGCCGATCTCCTTCATCATGTCGACCAGGCGGCGATGGCCGACCTCGTTGCAGGCGGCCAGCGAATAGAAGTCGCCGACGACCTGGTTCGGCTCGCGCACATTGGCGCGCAGGATCTTCACCAGATCGAGGTTCACCTTGCCGCGCTCGGCGAACTTCATGATCGGGATCTGGATCCCTTCCTCGTAGACTGACTTGCCGTCGGCGCCGAAGCCACGTCCGCCAACATCGACCACGTGCGCGGTGCAGGCGAAGAATGCCACCAGTTCGCCGTTCAGGAACGAGGGCGAGACCATGGTGATGTCATGGAGATGGCCGGTGCCTTTCCAGGGATCGTTGGTGACATAGGTGTCGCCCTCGTACATCTCCTCGCGCGGGATCTCGTTCATGAACTGCAGCACGGCCTCGGCCATGGTGTTCACATGCCCTGGCGTACCGGTCACGGCCTGCGCCAGCATCTCGCCGCGCGGATTGAACACGCCGGCCGACAGATCGCCCGATTCACGCACCGACGTGGAGAAGGCCGTACGCAACAGGGTCAGCGCCTGCTCCTCGACCACCGAAATCAGGCGATTCCACATCACCTGCATGCGGATTTCCAAGATGTCGCTCATGCCTGGACCCCTTTGCGGATCAGGAGGATCGAACCGTCGCTCTGTAGCGCGGCATCGAAGAGAGTGGTGACGACCGTCGACGTCTCACGCTCGACGATCACCGCCGGACCGCTGATGCGATCCCCTGGCGAAAGGTCGGCGCGTTCGATGATGGCTGAAACCTGCACGGTTCCGGTCGCCGGATCGAAAACCTCGCGTGTTTGCGAAGCGGCGACGGTCCTGGTCCCCATGGTGATCTCGTGCCTTGCGGGCGCCGGCCGCACGTCCTGCGCCTTGACCGACCAGGTGACGATCTCGATTTCCAATCCGTCGAGGCCATCAATGGCACGGCCGAAGAAGCGCGCATAATTGTCCCGGAAGGCGTCCTTGAGGCTCACCTCGTCGCCGGGCTTGAACGCCCTGTCGGGCAGCGGCACCGGGATTTCCCAACCCTGGCCGGCATAGCGCATGAAGGCGGTGATCTCGCGGGTGATGGCATTGTTAGTGCCGGCTCGCACGAAGCTCTCGGCAGTCGTCTTCAGCCCGTCGAGCAGCGCATTCACCTCGCATGCATCGAAGCGCGACAGCCGCATCAGCTTGGAAGCCAGCGCCTCGTAGCCGAACGGCGCCTTGAGGAAACCGATGGCCGAGCCGACGCCGGCGCCTTGCGGGACAAGGCACTGTTCGACGCCAAGCTTCTCGCACAGCCGCGCCGCATGCAGGGGCGCTGCACCGCCAAAGGCGATCATGACATTGTCGGAGATGTTCTTGCCGTTTTCCACCGCGTGGACGCGGGCGGCATTGGCCATATTCTCGTCGACGACCTCGCAGATGCCGAAAGCGGCGGAAACGGAATTGAGCGAAAGCCGGGTGCCGACATCGCGGGTGATCGCCTGCTCGGAAGCCTGCGTGTCGAGCCTGATGGCGCCGCCGGCGAAATTGTCGGGATCGAGCTTGCCCAGCACCAGGTCGGCATCGGTGATGGCTGGGCGGCTGCCGCCACGCCCGTAGCAGGCGGGACCGGGTTCGGACCCGGCACTTTCCGGGCCGGTCTGGATGCGGCCCATGGCGTCGACCCAGGCGATCGAGCCGCCGCCGGCGCCGATCTCGATCATCTCGATGACCGGGATCGAGATCGGCATGCCGGAGCCTTTGCAGAAGCGATAGGTGCGGGCGACCTCGAAGGTCCGCGCCGTGCGCGGCGAATAGTCCTCGATCAGGCAGATCTTCGCGGTCGTTCCGCCCATGTCGTAGGAGACGACGGAGTCCAGGTCGAAGCGCCGCGCCACGTCGGCCGCAAAAATGGCACCGCCGGCCGGACCGGACTCGACCAGGCGCACCGGAAATTCGGACGCGGTTTCCACCGAGATCAGTCCGCCGCCCGAGTGGATCATGAACACCGGACAGTTCGCCCCCATCTCCTTCAGCCGCACCTGGAGGCGCACCAGATAGTCGGCCATCTGCGGCCGGACATAGGCATTGGCGCAAACCGTGTTGAAGCGTTCGAACTCGCGCATCTGCGGCGAGACCTCAGCGCTGATGGAAATCGGTATGTCCAGCTTTCTGGCGAGGATCGCGCGTGCCCGCTGCTCATGCACCGGGTTCATGTAGGAATGGATGAAGCCGATGGCGACGGCGCCGAAGCCGCCCGCGGCGATGCTGTCGGCGATCTCGTCGAGCGCTGCTTCGTCCAGCGGCTGCAATTCCTTTCCGTCCGCGCCGATGCGCCCCTTGACCGTATAGCGATGCTCGCGCGGGATCAGCGGCGGCGGCAGCTTCAGGTTCAGATCATACTGTTCGAACCGGTTTTCCGTGCGCATCTCGATGACATCGCGAAACCCTTCGGTGGTGACCAATGCCGTCTTGGCGCCACGCCGTTCGATGAGCGCGTTGGTCGCCAGCGTGGTGCCGTGAATGACGATGTCGAGGTCCGCCAGCGTGATGCCGGCGTCGCGCACGACGATCTCGATCCCGTCGAGGATAGCCTGTTCGGGGGCGGCATAGTTGGTCAGGATCTTGGTCGAAAAGATCGTGCCGCGCACATCGACCACAATATCGGTGAACGTGCCGCCGATATCCGCGCCGAGACGGATGTCATTTGCCGTACTGGTCATGCGTTGGCCTTATGCGAAGCGAGCGCTGCGTCGCGCATTTGGGAAAGGGTTTGACGCGGCGTGATCGCCTCCGGGGAAATATCCAGCTCCAGGACCGCGCCGGTCGCGGATGCCAGCGCCCTGCCGAAAGCGCCGGCGAAATCGCAGGTCGCGCCGACCTGCTCGGCGTGGAAGCCATAGGCCCGGGCGATGCCGACGAAATCCGGGTTCTCGATGTTCGTTCCCGACACGCGCGCCGGATAGTGCCGCTCCTGATGCGCGCGGATGGTCCCGTAGATGCCGTTGTTCAGGATGAGGACGATCGGCTGCGCCCCGGCCTGCATCGCCGTCCCCAACTCCTGGCAGTTCATCTGGAAATCGCCGTCACCGGCAAAGCAGACCACCGTGCGTGAGGGAAAGGCCACTTTGGCCGCGATGGCCGCCGGCAGGCCGTAGCCCATGGCGCCGGATTGCGGTGCAAGCAGCCGCGCCTTTGGCCCGAATTTGAAGAACTTGTTTGGCCACACGGTGAAATTGCCGGCGCCGTTGGTCAGGATGACGTCGTCGGGCAGCGTTTCGCGCAGCCAGCGGCTGACTTCGACCATGTCGACCGGGCCCGGCTGGGCAGGCGCGGTGAACGTGCCCTCATAGCTTTGGCGTGCCTGCGACCGCCACGCGGCCCAGTCGCCCTTGACCGGCGAGAGCGCCTTGGCGAAGGCGTTCGGCCCGGCATGGATGCCAAGCGCCGGCACATAGATCTTGCCGATCTCGCGATCCGAAGCATGGACATGGATCAGCTTCTGCTTCGGCTCGGGCACGGACAGCAGCGTGTAGCCATCCGTGGTCATCTCGCCGAAGCGCAAATTGATCGCCAGGATCACATCGGCGTCCCGGATCAGCTTCTTGACATGCGGGACCATGCCGACACCGGCCTCGCCGACGAAGACCGGTGAGCCATTGTCGAACTGATCCTGGAAACGGAACGCCGCGACCACCGGAATGTCGGAGGTTTCGGCGAAAGCCTGGAGCACGGCACGCCCGTCAGCTGACCAGTTGGCACCGCCGATCAGGATGACCGGTCTGCTGGAGGCGGCCAGCATGGACCGGGCCTCGGCCAGCGCATCGGCATCGGCCGCGGCCTCGAACACCCTGGCAGGCCCGCTGAGCGCCGCGACATCGGTCGGCGTGGTCAGCATGTTCTCGGGCAGGGCGATCACCACCGGGCCGGGCCGCCCGGTGAGCGCCGTGGTCCAGGCCCGGGCAATGATTTCCGGCAGGCGCTCGACAGCGTCGATCTCCACCGCCCATTTCGCCATCGTGCCGAACACCGCGCGGTAGTCGATTTCCTGAAACGCTTCGCGGCCGCGCATGTCGGTGCCGACCTGGCCGACGAACAGGATCATCGGCGAACTGTCCTGCATCGCCGTGTGCACGCCGATGGACGCATTGGCGACACCCGGTCCGCGCGTCACGAAGCAGATGCCCGGCGAACCCGTCAGCTTGCCATAGGCCGAGGCCATGAATGCCGCGCCGCCCTCGTTGCGGCACAGCACGTAGTCCAGCTTTCCACGAGTGTCGTGCAGCGCGTCCAGCACGGCCAGATAGCTTTCGCCCGGCACACCGAAACTCTTGGTCGCGCCGAGCGCGATCAGGCACTCGACAAGGAGGCGACCGCCATTGCGGATCATGCTGCGACATCCTTCATTCAGGCGGCAAGCGGACCGAGCCTGCCTTTCGAATTCATACGTGCACGCTGGCGCATCGAGACGAAACCAAGAAATGCCGTCTATTCGAAAGTTTTTCTTTCCCGAGAGGCGCGCACCAGGACGTCCGGGTTCATCGTGCCCAGCGGATCGAACGCGCCTTTGAGCCGCGCCATGAGCTCTCGCTCCACCAGGCCGCGATTGCGGTCGGCCATGACCACCTTTGCCCGGCCAAGCCCATGCTCGGCGGCAAAGCTGCCGCCCATCTGAGTGGCAAGAGATGACAGCGCCTCTGCGAACAGCTCGGCCTTGCCGTCGAAATCGGCACGACCTTCCGGCGGAGACAAATTGTAATGGATGTTTCCGTCGCCGAGGTGCCCGAACGGGTTTATCCGCACACCGGGAAGAATGCCGCCGCAGATCTTCGCGCCTGCCTCGACGAAACGGGCGATTGCACCTGGAGGGACGGAGATGTCGTGCTTGAGTTGCTCGCCTTCCAGCCTTTGTCCCTCCGGTTGCTCTTCGCGCAGCCGCCAGAATTGTGCCCGATGCGCACCTGTCGCCGCCAGCGCGCCGTCACTAACCAGGCTCTGTTCCATGCCCCATTCCAGCGCTGACGCCAGGATCTCGTCCAGGGGAACGCGTGACGACCCCGATGCCAGTTCGACCAGCAGATAGACGTCGCCCCGTGTCTCCAGTTGGTAGGCAAGGTCGGGCACGTGCTTGAGCGCCAATCGCAGGCCCACATCGGAGAAGAACTCGAGGCCAGTCAGGAATTCCCCGGCCTCGCCGCGCAGGAAGGCGCCGAACGAAACGGCGGCGGCAAAGCCGGGCAGGACCAGAAGGGCGCTCGCTTGCTGCCGAGGCTTGGGGTAGAGCCGCAGGATCGCGCGCGTGACGATGCCGAGCGTGCCCTCAGCGCCACAGAACAGCTTGCGCAGTTGATAGCCGGCATTGTCCTTCTGCACCGCGCGCAGTCCGTCCCAAATCCCGCCATCAGGCGTCACGACTTCGAGACCCAGGGCGAGATCCTGCATCATGCCGTATCGGAAAGCCTGGCTGCCGCCCGCATTGGTGCCGATCAGGCCGCCGATCCTGGCGCTGCCTTCTGCGCCCAGACGCATTGGAAACATCAGGCCATTCGGTTCCAGCGCCTCGTGCAGCGTTGCCAGCACGACACCCGCCTCGACGACGATCGATCCGCTGTCCAGATCCGGCTTCCCGATCGCCGTCATGCGTGACAGCGAGACGATCACCGCATTCGGCTGCTCGGCGACGGCGGCGCCGCAAAGCCCGGTGTTCCCGCCCTGTGGCACCACCGCCAGCCCTGCCTCGCGACATAGCTTGACGACACTGGCAACCTCCGGCGTATCCGCGGGCCTGGCAACGCCAAGAGGTGCGACGCCATAGCGATTGAGCCAATCGCGCTGGTAGGGCTCGGCATCCCGGCCCGAAAGCCAGCCTTTCGGCCCGAGAATCTCGTGCAGCGCGGTGGCGTGATCGGTCATTGATCTACCCGAGTTAGCTGAGGGCGTGCCGAGCGACACGTCCGGATCGTTGCTTTCCAATCAATGACCCAGCACCTGCGACAGGAATTGTCGAGTGCGCTCGTTGCGGGAAGAGGTGAAGAACTCGTCCGGAGGCGCTTCTTCGAGGATCTCGCCGCCGTCCATGAAAAGCACCCGGTCCGCCACGCGACGCGCAAAGCCCATTTCATGCGTCACGCAGATCATCGTCATGCCTTCCGAGGCAAGCGTGACCATGACGTCAAGCACTTCGGAAACCATTTCCGGATCGAGCGCCGAGGTCGGTTCGTCGAACAGCATGATCTGCGGCTGCATGCAAAGAGCGCGTGCAATGGCGACGCGCTGCTGCTGACCGCCGGACAATTGGCTGGGATATTTCATGGCCTGCTCGGGAATGCGCACCTTCTCCAGGTAGTGGCGGGCGGTTGCCTCGGCTTGCGCCCGCGGCTGCTTGCGCACGATCATCGGGGAGATCATGCAGTTCTCCAGCACCGTCATGTGCGAGAACAGGTTGAAGTGCTGGAACACCATGCCGACTTCACGCCTGATCTCGTCGATATTGCCGACATCGTCGTTGAGCTCGGTCCCGAGCACCGCGATGCGGCCGCGATTGTGCTGTTCGAGGCGGTTGATGCAGCGGATCATCGTCGATTTGCCGGAGCCGGAGGGTCCGCAGACGACGATTTTTTCGCCCCGTTGTACGGAAAGGTTTATCCCGCGCAGTGCTTGGAACGTGCCGTAGTATTTGTCGAGGTTTTCGATGCGGAGCGCCGGCTCACCGGTCGAATTGGTTGAGATCACCTGCACGCCTCCTTACCGTTCGCTGACCGACATGCGGCGCTCGAGAAAGGCGCCATAGCGGGATAGGCTGAAGACGAAGATGAAGTAGATGAAGGCGATGAAGGCATAGACTTCGACATAGGCGAAGCGCCATTCGCCGGTGCCATAGGCGGCATTGCCGGAAGCCAGGATCTCGAAGAAACCGACGATGACCACCAGCGAGGTCTCCTTGAACGAGATGACGAACTGGTTGATCGTGGCCGGCATCGCGTTGCGCATTGCCTGAGGCAGGAGGATGCGGCTGATGCGTTGCCAGTAGCGCATGCCGAGCGCCATGGCAGCCTCCTCCTGTCCTGTCGCAACGCCCTGCATGCCGCCTCTCACGATCTCAGCCTGATAGGCGGAGAAGAACAGAGCGGAGCCGAGGATCACGCGGTAAAGCTTATCGCCCTGCAGCCATTCCGGCAGCGCGAACGGCAGAACCACTGCAAAGGTGAAGAGGATCGATATCAGCGGAAGCGACCGGATCCCGTCGATGATGAGGCCGGTGGTCCGCGAAATCCAGGGCAGCTCCGACCGGCGCAGCAAGGCCAGGCAGATCGCCAAGGGGAAACCGATCAGGCAGGTGGTAACGAAGATGAACAGGGTCAGCGCCAGCCCGCCCCAGGCTTCCTCGCCGACATGGGCAAGGCCAAGCACGCCGCCTTTCATCAATAGGTAGAAAAGGCCTGTTCCGGCTCCCCATACCAGCGCGATCCGGCGGCCCGTCCAGAACGCCGGGATACAGCTCAGCACCGTCATCACCACAACGGCGACGCAGGCCAGCGCCGAGCGCCATTGTTCCTCGTAGGGATAGAGGCCGAAGAAGATGATCCGCCATCTCGCTGCGATGACCGACCAGCAGGCTCCCGCTGTCGCCTGGCAGGCTTCCGGCCCGCCGCTGGTGGTGAAGACAGCCGAGAAAACCGCCCAATTCAGCAGCTTCCAGACCAGGAAGACCATGATCGTCAGACAGGCCAGCGACACCACCGCCTGAAGCGGCGTCGCGAAGAAGCGTCGCCTCAGATCCTCAAGCCTGCCGGGAGCGGGTGGAGCGACAATGACCATCTCCATCTCTCAGCCCCTCAGTTGATTGCCCTTGAGGGCAATTGCCTTGTTGATGCGGTTGAAGACGGCGGCAAGGCTGAGGTTGATGGCGAGGAAGCCTGCCATCAGGATGCCGATCGCTTCGAGTGTTTGCCCGGAATGGTTGATCGTCAGCGCCACAATCATGAAGAAGTCGGTGAAGCCCACGGCGATGCCCATCGTCGTCGCCTTCATCAGCCAGACATACTGATTGGCAAGGATCGGCAGCATGGCACGCAGCGCCAGCGGCAGCCGCACCAGCGTGAAGACCCGCCAGGGACTAAGGCCCAAGGAAAGGGCTGCCTCGACCTGGCCGGTGCCGACAGATTTGAAGCCTCCGCGCACGATCTCCGCAATGTAGGAGCCGCCATAGATGGCGATGGCGATGGCGAGGGTGGCGAACTCCGGAGGGATACGCAGGCCGCCTCTCAGATTGAGGCCTTGCAGGGCAGGGAAGTCCAGCAGCGGCGTATCCGGCAGACGTCCGAGAGCCAGAATGATGGTCGCGCAGGCCAGTGCCGCTGCGGCGGCGGCAAACTGGATGGTGCGCCGCTGGCCGATCGGCTGGGCAAGGAGCGACGTCCTGCCCAGCCAGGCCGGCAGCACGATGGCCGCGATCACAGCCACTGTGGCTGCGGCAAACGCGGCACTGCCGACGTTCGGGAACGGGATGTAGAGTCCTCGGCTGGTGAGCAGGAAGCCCCAGGCTTCGTGCGCGCTGCGCGGCGTCGGCAGGTGCGTGATGATCGCATACCAGAAGAAAACCTGGAGGATCAGGGGAATGTTGCGGAAGATGTCCACATAGGTACGGCCGAGCAGCCGCGCCAAATCGTTCGAAGACGTCCGCGCCAGACCGACGATCGTTCCCACGATCGTCGCCAGTATCAGGCCGACGCTCCCCAGGAACAGCGTGTTGATGATGCCGATGAGGAAGTACCACCAATAGGGATCATTGGCCGTGGCGGGCAGCAGCGAGAAATTCACATCCCAACCCGTCGACTTGAACAGAAAGTCGAATCCGGAGGTGATCCCCTGATCAGCCAGGTTGCGGCGGGCGATCACGATGCCGGCAAGCACCATCGCGGCGATCGAGCCGACATAGAGGACCTGCAACAGCGCGTTGCGGACCTTTTGATTTCTCAGCAGGCTGACCATCCAAAGATCCTTGCCGAATTGTCGCCGACCCCGCCCGGCTGTGCCGGGCGGGGCCTGGAGCGGGTGAGTTAAGGACGGATCAGTCGATCACCAGCGGGAACAGGACCCCGCCATTGTTCCAAAGGTTGGTCAACTCGCGGTCCATCTTGTAGGGCGAGTCCTTGCCGAGGTCGCGCTCGAAGATTTCGCCGTAATTGCCGACGTTCTTGATCACCTTGTAGGCCCAGTCATCATCGAGACCGAGACCCTTGCCCATGCCTGGCGTGACGCCGAGGAACTTGGCGACTTGCGGCGAGGTCGGCTTGGCCTTGACCTCGTCGACGTTCTTGGAGGTGATGCCTTCCTGCTCGGCGAAGATCAGCGTGCTCAGCGTCCAGTTGGCGATGTCAACCCAATTGTCGTCGCCTTGGCGCATGATCATGACTTCAGGCTCGACGGCGAGCACGTCGGGCAGGATGACATGGTCGTCGACCTTGCTCTTGGCGATGCGCGCAATGGCGAGCGTCGGGCCCCACTGCGCATAGAGATCGCAGCGTCCGGAGAAATAGGCCTGCTCGAGCTCCTCGGTCTTTTCGATGAGCACGGGTTCGAGCTTGATGCCAAGCTTGGCCGTATAGGCCGCGACCTGCTGTTCCTGCGACGTGCCGGCGGGAATGCAGATCGTGCCGCCGGCCGCATCCTTGAGCGACTTGAGGTTTAGCTCCTTGTGCGCCATCACCTTGGTCGTTCCGAGGTAATAGGACATGGAAAATTGCAGCCCGAGCTCGGTGTCGCGGCTGAGCGTGCCGCCCGACGCCTTGATGATGATGTCGACATCGCCCGATTGCAGGGACGGCCAGCGCTGCGCCCAGCTGATCGGAACGACCTTCAGTTTTGCCGGGTCGCCGAGCACGGCCGTGGCCACCGCCCGGCAGAGATCGATGTCCATGCCCTTCCAGTTGCCCTTGTCGTCGACTTCGGCGAAGCCGAGATAAGACCCGTCATGGCCGGTGCAGTTGAGCACGCCGCGCGCCTTGACGGCTTCCAGCGTCTTGCCGCCGGCGGCTTCTGCCGGCGCTGCAAAATGCACAAGTCCAAGGGCCATGGCTGCGGCCCCCCATTTCATCGTCTTCATGTTCCGTCTCCACTGTTGAGGTTGTTTGGTTTCTTGTTGTTGGAGGCCCAAAAATTCTCTTTCGGAGCTCTGTCTCAAAGCCGCTCCTAATCGGAAAGCGGGGTCGGTTTCGGCACGGAGGAAATCTTCAGATCGCTGCCCCAGTCCTGCTGGGCGAGCCATCGATGAAGGGCGGCGACCGCCTTCACGCGCAGGTGCCCGCGCGGGACGATCAGGTAGAATCCAGGAACTTCTTCCGGCCGCATATCGGCAAGGGCGTCGCGCCCGACCGGAGCGACCAGCGCGCCCGACCTCAAATCTTCCTCGGCGTCGATGACGGAGACGAGACCGACGCCGATGCCTTGCAGGGTTGCACGGCGCATGGTCGCGGCATCGTCGAAGCTGATGCTTCGGTTGCCGTCCGTCTGCTCGATGGCAAGGTGGCGTAAAATGTCTGGCCAAAGGCGCTTCGACTTGACGGTGTCCAGCAACGTGAACAACGTCAGGTCCTGCGCCGACTTGATGCTCTCGCCGATGGCCGGAGTGCAGCAGATGACCTTCGGGTCAGGCACCAGCAGTATGGTCTCGTAGTCCGGCCAATTGCCGTAGCCCCACTGGACGGTCATATCGATGTCGTCGCGTCCGAAATCGGGCAGATCGACCATCGTCGTCAGGCGCAGATCCGCACCGGGCAATATCTCCCGGAACAGAGATAGGCGAGGCAGCAAATAGTGGGTCGCGAAATAGGGGCTCGCATTCAGGTTGATGCGGTCCCGGTAATTCGACTTGGTGACGCGGCGAACACCTTCGGAAAACTCGTCGAACCCAGCTTTGACATAGTGCGAGAGAAGGATGGCAGACTCGGTCAATTCGACCGACCGCCCCTTGCGTTCGAACAGTGTCACCTGAAGCGTGTCCTCCAGTAGCTTGATCTGCTGTCCGACGGCCTGCGGCGTGACCAGCAATTCATCCGCCGCCTGCCGAAAGCTCTTGTGCTGCGCGACGGCGTGGAAGACGCGAAGCGCATTCAGCGAGGGAAGGCGAAGCTTGCCGGTCATCGTCTATTCCACCTCCTTTCGCTTGCGTTCCTGTTGGACAATTCAGCGCCGCCGGCGCCGCGAAAATAGCTCAGGCGTATATATAACCACCTGAAACAATTACGTTTTCTCCGGTCATGTAGGTATTCTTGGGGCCGCCGGTCATGAGAACCCACTCGGCAATCTCCGCAGGCTCGGCGCCACGACCCAGCGGGCTCGCCTTGGCCAGTTCCTCGAGGAAGCCGAGGGCCTTGGCCCGCTCCGTGGCCATGCCTGCGGGGGCCACCGAATTGACCAGGATCCCGTGTTTTGCGACGTCATGGGCAAAGGAGCGCGTCAGGCTGACCACGGCGGCCTTGGTTGCCGCATAGTGGGCGTTCTGCGGATGCGCCTTGAAGGCATCGACAGAGGTCAGGTTGACGATCCGGCCACGCACATGGCTCTTCGGCTCCTGCGATTGCATGTGGCGAACGGCTGCCACCATCATATGATAAGTGCCCTTGATGTTGATGCCATTGGAGGCATCCCAATCGGCGTCGCTGATCTCGAGGAGCGGGCGGCGAGGGTAGATCGCGGCGCAATTGATCAGCGTGTCGATACGCCCGAGCTTCGAAACGATGGCGTCGAAGGCGGCGTGGCACTGAGGGCCGATCTGGATGTCGCACAGGGCGGCCGCGGTCGGCAGGCCGTTGGCCTTTGCCGGTGCGAGAGCGGCTTCGGCGGCGTCCTGGTTGATGTCGATGATGCCGATCTTTGCAGCCCCGGCCTCTACAGCCATCCTGGCCAAAAGCGCGCCGAGGCCAGCGCCGCCGCCTACGATCAGAACGGAAAGATCCTTCATTCCAGTTTTTCCTTACTTGGTGCCGCTTGGCGAGGTTGGCCATGTCGGCATGATGTCGAAACGGGTAACGTCGGCCCATGCGGGCAGGCCGAGTACCGCGACCACCATTCTGGCCACGTCATCCGGCTGCACCACTTTGCTGGCGTACATGGCCGCGCGCGCCTTTGCGTCGAGGATGTCCTGGTAGAGCTGCGTCTCGACGCGGCCGGCGACGATCTCGGTGACACGGACGCCTGATGGGGAGAGGTCGGCGCGCAACGCGGCGGCAAAGCCTGATATCGCCGCCTTGGTGGCCGAATAGACGGCAATGTTGGAATATGCCGCGTGGCCCGCGGTGGAGCCGGTGAACAGGATGTGGCCAGCCTGCCGCTCGCGCATCTGCGGAACGACGAGGCGGGTAAGCAGGATTGCCGCGCTGAGGTTGACCTCCAGCGTGGTGTCGATGTCGGAGATTTTCATGTCGGCGAAATTGCCCAACGGTGGCATGATCCCGGCATTATTGATCAGCACGTCGATGGTCAGATCCGCCAGAACAGCTTCCAGCGCCTCGCGATCGGTCACGTCGACGGCGATGGGCACGATGCCGGATCGCTCGGCCTGCAACGCCTTGAGCGCGGCCTGGCTGCGCCCGACCGCATAGACATCGTAGCCGGCGTCGCTCAGTGCGATCGCCATGGCCCGCCCTATGCCGCTTGTTGCACCTGTGATGAAGGCTGTCGTCACGTTGGCTTCCCTGATTGCCTGATTCAGTCTGCGGCCTGGGCCGATGCCGCGAAACCAAGAAAACCAGCAAAAAGGAAAGATAAACTTTCGAATTCTCTTTTCCCGCCCGAAAACCGGGCAGGTGGTCACTTCGGCGCCGAGGCTGAAAATCGAAGGAAATGATGGGAAAACGATGTTCTCAACCTGCGGGAAACGGTTCAGGTCAGCTGGCGGAGCCAAAACATGGCTTTCGCAATGCGGTGGCTAATCTGGGTGAGTGCGAATGCCTTAGGTGATCGAAGCCGGGGGCCTTACCCGCCTGTCGGAGCAGGCCTCTTCATATCGGTAAAGAGCGAGGCCGCAGCCGCCTGCTGCTCTGCCTCTGTCGCCGCGACGCCCGAAGCCCGTGCCAAAGCGCGCACACGCCCGAGGCTGTTGTGCAGATGCTTGCGCATGGCCTGGCGAGCGGCACGACCGTCCTGCCTTTCGATGGCGTCCACGATGGTTTTGTGCTCGTTGTGAATGCGTGCGTAGTAGCTGTCCTTGAGCGCCGGCGTGACCACGTAGCCCAGTTGAAAGCGCGGAACGATCATCGGCCTGAGATAGCTCAGGAAGCCGTGGATGAATTCGTTGCGCGCGGCTTTGGCGATCGCCAGATGGAAATCATAGTCATAGTGGATCTGGACGACAGCGGGATCCGCTTGCTGGGCGTCGACCTGTTCCATCAGGGTTCGGATTCCACTCGCCTCCGCATCGGTGCGCCGTTCCGCGCATAGCCCGGCGGACTCCACTTCGACACTCAATCTCAGTTCGAGCAGGGCAATGGTTTCCGGCAAGGTCCTCAGCGCCTCGTCCGGTATCGAGAAATTGCGCGGCGCCGGCGTTTCGCTGACGAACATGCCGCGGCCCTGCTGCGGCACCACCATCCCTTCGGAGCGCAATCGCGCCACCGCTTCCCGCACCACCGTCCGGCTGACGTCGTACTCGGCACAAAGCTCCGCCTCGGTCGGCAATTGCGCGCCGGGAAGCAGAGATCCGGAACGGATCTTTTCGGACAGACTCTCCGCCACGACAGTGGAAAGCGGTTTGCGCTTCGTCATCAGTCTCCCCTTAGCCAGATTCGCGATGATGCCCGAACCGGCAAGGCCATTCAAACCGCCGCGGTGACGATCAGCTCGACCAGCATTCCAGGCTTGGCCATCCGTCCTTCGCCGGAAGAGCGCGCGGGTGCATGCTCCTTCGGCATCCATCCGTCCCAGACCGTGTTGACCTCGTCGAAATCCCTGATGTCGTCCAGCCACATCTGCACGTGAAGGATGCGTGTCTTGTCCGTACCGGCCTTAGCAAGCAGGACGTCGACCTTGCCAAGCGCCTCGCGCATCTGGTCGGCTGCAGACTGACCCGGCTTTGCGACCTGGCCGGTGAGGTAGAGGGTGCCATTGTGGATGACCCCGTGGTGGATGCGGGTGTCGAAGTCGAAGCGCTTGATGTCACTCATTGGATTGTCCTTGTCAGATTTCCGGCCTCCGCCGGATGGACTCAGATTGCCGGCGTCTGGCGGATGGGGTTTCCCTGCAGATATTGTGCGTAGGGCGCCTGAACGAGCCAGCCGGCGTCGACGGGCAGGGTGACGCCGGTTATCGATGCGGCCCGGTCGGAGCAGAGGAACAGTGCGGCCTCGGCAACGTCGCGCGGCTCGACGAAGCGGCGCAGCGCGGTGGTCGCCTGGATGGCTTCGGGGTTGCGCTCACCCTTGGCGATCCTGGCTTTCAGACCGTCCGAAAGCGTGTAGCCGGGTGCCACCGCATTGACGCGTACGCCGTGCGGACCGAGCTCGGCGGCCAGGATCTGGGTCAAGGCCAGGACCGCATGCTTTCCGGGCGTGTAGGCGGGCAGGGACAGCGGCGCGAAGGAGGCAAGCGAGCCGACGTTCAGGATCGCGCCTCGCCCGGCAGCCGACATCAGCCGACCGAACACCTGGCAACCCAGCAAGGTGCCGCGATAGTTCACTCGCCACATCCTCTCGTCTTCGTCCAGATCCTGATCGAGGACGTGCTTGCCACTCTGCAGGATGCCGGCGCAATTGACGACGACGTGCGGGGCACCGAACGCGTCGCTGACGGCCTGCGCCAGCGCTTCCACCGAGCCGGATTCGGAGACATCGGTCTGGACAAACAGCGCGCGCGGTGCGCCGACCGCCGCGCAGGCGCCAACCGCCTCATCGCCCCGTGCCGCATCCCTGCCGGCGACCACCACATGGTAGCCGTCCTCGGCAAAGCGCAGCGCTATCGCGCGTCCGATGCCGGAAGTGCCGCCGATGACGACGGCCGTCAATGTCTCAGCCATTGCCGCGACCCTTGCCTTCGATGTCGAAGAATTCGGACATGGCCCGGACCTGGAAATCCATCATCGGGCGCCCCGGCTGAATGCGGCAGCCAATCTCTTTCGCCGCCTTTAGCAGGGGGGTCTCGGCGGGCTCCATGATGATGTCGACGACCGTCATGTCCGGGGTCAGCCGGCTCACATCCAGCGGCAGCGGGTCGCCGGCGTGCATGCCGACCGGTGTGGCGTTGATCGCCATATGCATGCCGGAAGGCTCGGCCTCTCCAACCTGGATGCGGCATTTCGGGAAGACCTGCGCAACCAGCGCCGCCAGTTTTTCGGCGCGACCGGTATCGATGTCGGCCAAGCGGATTTCCTCGGCACCGGCTTCGGCGAGACAATAGGCCAGGGACGCGCCGGCACCGCCGGCTCCAACTTGGAGAATGCGGCGGCCGGCAATCTGATGCCCGCCTGCCTTGAGGCCATCGATAAAGCCGACGCCGTCGAAATTGTCGGCGTACCAGCTGCCATCGGGCAGCCGGCGCACGGAATTGGCGCTCTGCACCCTCGCGGCGCGGTCGTGAGCGGCGGTGCATTTGTGATAGACCGCAACCTTGTACGGCACCGAGATGATCACGCCCCTGATATTCTCGGCTGCCGTAATGCCGGCCCAGAAGGCCTCGAAATCCTCCGGGCGGCAGCTCAAGGGCACCATGAGGCTGTCGAGGCCCTTCTGCTCGAAGATCTCGTTGAATATGCCGGGGCTCTTGGCATGGGCCACGGGATGGGCCAGCATCACGAAGATCTCGGCCTTGCCGGTTCCGCGCATCGGTTTTACTCCTTTTCTTTTGACAGTTCGTGGCCGCTGAGGATCTCCAGCGCCTGGACGAGGGACGAGTGGTCGGCCTCCGCGCCGCCTGGTCGGGCTGAGCAGGCGCTCATCAGTTGTTGCGCCATCGCGGTGTTCGGCAGCGAGACGCCAAGCGCGCGGGCGCTTTCGAGCGCGAGGTTGAGATCCTTCTGGTGAAGCCGCATGCGAAAGCCCGGGGCGAAGGTCCGGGCGATCATGCGCTCGCCATGCACCTCCAGCACGCGGGACGAGGCAAAGCCGCCCATCAGCGCGGCGCGCACCTTTGCCGGGTCGCAACCGGCCTTGCTGGCAAAGACGAGCGCTTCCGCCACGGCCTCTATGTTGAGCGCGACGATGATCTGATTTGCGATCTTGCAGGTCTGGCCGGCGCCATTGTGCTCGCCGATCAAGGTGATGTTCTTGCCCAGCGTCCGAAAGATCGGCAGCGCGCGCTCGAACTCTGCGGTCGGCCCGCCGACCATGATGGTGAGGCTCGCCGCCTTGGCGCCGACCTCACCGCCCGAGACCGGGGCGTCGAGGTAGCCGGCTCCCGCTTGCCGCAGTTTCGCTGCGAATTCCGCAGTGGCGATAGGGCTGATCGAGCTCATGTCGATGACCAGCTTATCGGCCGACAGCCCCTCCAGGACGCCGTTTCCTCCAAGCAGGACACGCTCCACATCTGGCGTGTCGGGCAGCATGGTCACGATGATCTCGGACATCCGCGCCACATCGCCAGGAGAGGCGACGACCGATGCCCTAAGGTCCTTCGGCAGAGGGGAGCGGTTCAGGACCGTGAAGATCTCATGTCCCGCGCCGACGAGATGGTGCGCCATCGGTGCTCCCATCACACCGAGCCCGATGAACCCGATCTTCATTCTTGAACCCCGTACGAAGGTTGGTGCGTATTGCATCTTGCAGCAAATTATTGCCGTATGATATAGGACATCATACAAATTTCAATGTCCTATCGCTCATCGGAGACTGACCGCAAAATGCAAGAGCGCCTCAACACGCTGAAGGCTGCCGTGTCGGCCGGCCGGGCCCATATCGGCATCTGGTGCTCGCTGGCTTCCGCCCTGACGACGGAAATTGTCGCGGGCTCCGGCGCCGGCTGGCTGCTGATCGATGGCGAGCATAGCCCCAACCATCTGCGCAGCATCATGGCCCAGTTGCAGGTCATGGGCGGCTTCGACAGCGAGGCCGTCGTCAGGCTGCCTTCCGACGATCCCAATCTGATCAAGCAGGCCCTGGATATCGGTGCGCGCAGCCTGATGATCCCCAATGTGCGGACGGCCGATCAGGCCCGCGCCATTGTCGCGGCCATGACATATGCGCCTGGTGGATTTCGCGGCTTCTCGGTCGGTCACCGTGCCAACGGCTTCGGTCGCATCCCCGGTTACCACGCCAAGGCGCGTGAGCAGCAGCTTCTCGCCGTACAGATCGAGGATGAATTAGGCGTCGCCAATGCCGCCGAGATCGCGGCAGTGGACGGCGTCGACGTTCTGTTCGTCGGGCCCGGCGACCTTTCCACCAACATGGGTGCGATGGGCAATCCCGGGGCCGCACACGTTCAAGAAGCGATCGCCTCGGTGCGCAAGGCAGCAACGGCGGCAGGCAAGGCCAGCGGGATCCTGGCTCCCGCAAAGACCGATGCCGACCGCTACCTCGCCGACGGCTTCACCATGGTTGCCGTTGGTTCCGACCTCGGCCTGCTGGCGCGGGGCTCGGATGCCTTGGTCGCTTCGTTCACTCAGTAGACCGGAGATACAGCCATGCCGATCCCCCGGTACAAAGCGCCGTCACGGACCGCCTACGACATCGTCATCGTCGGCGGCGCCGTCATCGGTTCGTCCACGGCCTACTGGCTGAGCCAGGCGCTGGGCAGCGGCGCCTCGATCCTCGTGGTCGAACGCGACTCGAGCTACGAATTCTCGTCGACGGCGCTCTCCACCAGTGCGATCCGGCAGCAATATTCCAATCCGATCAATGTGAAGATCAGCCAGTTCGGCATCGAGGTCATCCGCGGATTTCAGGAGCGTATGGCACCTTTCTACAAGGACGAACCGGCGCCCGACCTCGGCTTCAAGGAGCATGGGTATCTTTACTGCTGTTCACCCGACGGCGTCAAAGCGGCCCGCGAGCGCGTCGATCTGCAGCGCAGTTTTGGGGCCCACACGGTGTTTCTTGAGCCGGGCCCGCTGAAGGATCGCTTCCCCTGGCTCAATGTGGAGGATCTCGGTGGCGGTTCCTGGGGGGCCAGGGAAGAGGGCTGGTTCGATTCCGTGGGGCTGATGAACGGTTTCCGCCGCGCAGCCCGTGCCAGCGGCGTCGAGTATATCGACAATGCCGTGACAGGGCTGGATATCGCAGATGGGCGGGTCATCTCGGTGCGCCTCGCGACCGGACAGACGGTTGCCTGCGGAACATTGGTCAACGCCGCGGGCCCGCGCGCTCAGCAGGTGGCCGCCATGGCCGGCCTGTCGATCCCGGTCGCGCCCTACAAGCGCTACAGCTTCGTCTTCGCCAGCGCCAACCCGATCCCCGGCCGGATGCCCAATGTCATCGACCTTTCCGGAACATTCGTGCGTCCCGAAGGCGAGCTTTTTCTCACCGGCAACACGCCGCAAGGCGACGGACCGGCCGGCTACGACGACTTTGAAATGCACCATGAAGAGTTCGACGACTACATCTGGCCGGCACTCTGGCACCGCATTCCGTCTTTCGACGCACTCAAGGTCCAGACCAGTTGGACCGGCCACTACGAGTACAACATGCTCGACCACAACGGCATCGTCGGCTTCCACCCGCAGGTGACCAATTTCATGTTTGCCAACGGCTTCTCGGGGCACGGGCTGCAACAGTCGCCAGCCGTGGGCCGGGCCGTTTCAGAACTTATCGTTCACGGGGCTTTCCAGACGCTCGATCTTTCGCCGTTCTGTTACGAGCGCATAGATCGCAACGAGCCGTTTCTCGAGGAAGCAGTGATTTAAAGCGAGACGATCGGTCCCCCATTTTATCTCGGGCATTCAGCGTCCAATGAAATTGCATTTTAGTGAGAGATTCTCCATCCACTTCAGGAGGGCGCAGTCCTTCGGCGCGATAGCGGCTAACATTCAGCAAATATTTCCGCCGTGCTCCCGGGCTGATCGAGTTTCCAGACACGGGCTATGCAGCGGCGCATCTCGTCAGCCGTGGCCCCGCCTCGAAATTCGGCAAGACGTATGGCCTTGGCTTCCAGTTCCTGTTTCGCAAGCGTGTTGCCGGGATCGCCCTTGGGCTCGTCGACGCGGGCATTGAGCTTGCGGCCGTCAACGGTCGTGACGCTTACCTTGCCGACCCACTGCTTGGGATAAAGGGTGTCGACCTCGGCGTCGAGTTCCATCCGCACCTTCGCGCGGAAACGGGCTACGCGGGTGTCGGCAAGTGCATGGTGTTCGAAAGCGTCGAGGTCGGCGACGCCGTGAACGGCGATCAGCCCCAAAACCGTGCCCATGGAGAACTTCGCCTGGTGGACGGTGTGCGGAACGACCACCGCGCCCAGGACATCGATGGCTCCCTGATGGACATGGGTCACCACGTCGGTGATGTCGTCCGGACCGAGCCCTTCGCGGCGCATGAGAAGCTGCAGCGCGTCAGCGGCTGGATGAGTGTGCCGGCAGGCTGCGTGCCATTTGAAGGAGGTCTCCTCGGTTGCCCAACGGCTGCCGAGCCCGTCCGTCAGGCGGGCCGGATCGGCGTCGCTGGACATGCCCGAAGCCATGCCCTTTTTCCCTTCGAGAATCTGCGCGGCCCCTTTGAAGCCATCGCGCGCCAGATAGGCAGAAAACAGGCCGTTGGCCGCCGCTCGCGCCGTATGAAGCTGCTTGGAATCGGCGGCATCGCGCAGGAATTCCCAGAGCCCTGCCGCCTGGGTGCCGGCGGAGCCGAGAGCATGATTGAGGCCGGCTGCGTCCAGCCCGATCAACTTGCCGACCGCCGCGGCCGCGGCGACCGCGCCAGCCGTGCCGGTGGTGTGGAATATCTCGTAGTGCGAGCGTCCGAGGAATTCTCCTACGCGGATGCCCACTTCATAGCCGGCGATGCAGGCAGTCAGGACTTCGCGGCCGGTCTTCCCCTCGGCCTCCGCAACCGCCAGAACGGCCGGAAAGATCACCGCCGCGGGGTGAAAGACCGAGCCGTTGTGAACGTCGTCCTGTTCCACGACATGGGAGGCCGCCGCATTGACCATCGCTGCGAAATAGGGGCTTGTGCGCCGCCGCGTCGGGATGATGGTGCTTGGGCCGTCCGCCGGCCCCATGGCACGCGCAAAGCCGTCGATCATCTCGACCTGGTGCGCGCCCTTGCCTGCCAGCGCCGAGCCGAGCCAGTCGATCATCAGTCCTTGCGCGAAATGAACGACGCGCGGCGGGATCTGTTCGAAATCGAGTTCGGCAATGAAGGCGCAGAGCCTGGCGGTTGGCCAATCGGCGGTGTCCGTGCTCATCTGTTGCTCCTCCTCTGCATGCCCTTTAGACCAAAGCGATCCGGTGCAGGATTCGCCTTGCTCGCTCGATGACGGGTCGGTCCACCATCTCGCCGTTCACCAGGCTGGCTTCGCCTGATGAGGCCGCGCCAATGATGTCGCGTGCCCATGCGATGTCATTTTCGCTCGGGCGAAAGCCATTGCGAATAGGCTCGATCTGTCTCGGATGGATGGCCATCTTGCCGCCAAAACCCATCCTCATGGCGTGGCGGGCGTCATACTCGGCGATTTCGGGATTGCTCAGGTCGGTCGTCACGCCGTCGATCGGCGCGGCCCGGCCAGCAGCGCGCGAACGCCAGACGATTTCGTTGCGGGCCGCTAGCAGGATCAGCCGATCATGCGCGCAACCAAGATCGAGCGAGAAGTCGACCGAACCGAAGGCGACGGCAACGACGCCTGAGGTGGCCAGTATGTCCGGCAGGTTGACGAGGCCGACGGCGCTCTCAATGAGCGCTATGACGGAAACGCTGCGTGCCATGTGCCTGGTCATATCGGTAATGTCTTGCGGACGTTCGGCCTTGGGCAGCATGACGGAGACGCCGTCGAGGCGCCGCACGGCATCGACGTCCGCTTCGTGCCAAGGTGTGCCGGCGGCGTTGATGCGGACCACGACTGCGGATTTCAGTGTGGCCGCACGAGCGACGATTGCTTCGCGAGCGCGGTCCTTGTCGCCAGGGGCGACGGCATCCTCGAGGTCGAGAATGACCGCGTCCGCGCCGCTGCTGTCGGCCTTGTCAAACCGCTCAGGACGCGAGCCCGGCACGAAAAGCGGCACGACAGGCGTGACGAAGCTCACCATTGCGCCGTGGCTTTCACTGTTGCATGGCCGTCGGCCGACCGCACCTCGAGAGCCATGCCGTCTTGGCCAGGCGATGTTGCGCTCAGAAGCAGGCGCTGCGGGCCAGTCGCCGGATGCACGCCCCGGAATGAGAAACGGCGCGGCGACTGACCGACAATGGCGGTGGCGAAGTTCATCAGCAGCGTCGCCTGCAGTGGGCCATGGATGACGAGCCCGGGATAGCGCTCGACCCCCGTGGCGTAAGGCGCGTCATAGTGGATGCGGTGCCCGTTGAAGGTCAGCGCGGAATATCGGAAGAGCAGCACGGCATCGATCTCGATCGTGCGCTCGTGCGATGCGGCCAGGGCCGAATTGGCCGGCGGGGCAGGGGGCGCAGCAGCGGCTTCGGCGCCGCGATAAACGATGGTCTGGTCCTCCTCGATCACCGGACCAGCGTCGTTGGCAATGTCGTGCCGGACCGTGACGAAGGTTAGCGGCCCGGTGCGTCCCTGTTTCTCCTCTATGGCGGTCAATGTCGAGCTGCGGCGGATGCGGTCGCCGGAGCGGATCGGAGCCATGAAACGCACATCGCTGGCAGCCCACATGCGGCGCGGAAGCGGCACCGGTGGCAGGAAGCCGCCTTTGGCCGGGTGCCCATCAGGTCCGAGTTCGCGCAGGTCGGCAATGTCGGGTGTCAGGCACCAGTGTAGTCCCGGCGGGGCCGTACCCTCGGCAGCCTGCGCCGCGTGGTCCCCAAGCGTGGCGCCAAAGCTGGCCAGCAGGCGCGGGGTCACGATGTCCTCGACCTCGTGCGTGCGTCCGATCCATTCCTGCAGCGTGCTTGTGTCCAGGCTCATGAGATCCTCGTCAGGCGGCGAATTCGGACCGGATCCGGTCCGAATCGGCGCCAAGGGCGGGAACGCCGGGGACGGTTGCGAACCCCTCCGACCGCCCTGCCGGAATCGGCACGGAGATGCGCCTGCCGTCCGGCAGCGCCACCTCTGTCCGTCGCAACGCCTTGTGGTGTGGCAGGTCGTGCATTGCGCTCACCCGGCCCCAGGCGATCTGCGCCTCGTTGAGACGGTCTATGGCCTTTTCGCAGTCGATTGCCGCGAAGATCGGTTCGATCTCGGCGTCGAGCGCCGTGCGGTTGGCCACCCGCCAGGCATTGGTGGCGAAGCGTTCGTCGGCGAACAGATCCTGCCTTTGCAGCACGAGCGTGCAGAAGCGCTTCCATTCATTGTTCTGCTGGATGGACACGACCACGCTGCCATCCCGACAGGCATAGGGTCGATAGGGGTAGATCGAAGCGTGCGCCAGGCCATATCTCTGGGTCTCGCGGCCCGCATATTCGTAGTGCAGCAGCGGCACGGTCATCCAATCGGCCATGGCGTCGAACATGGCCACCTCGACAATGCGGCCGCGCCCGGTCTTCTGGCGCGCCAGCAAGGCTTCGAGGATCGCTGCATGGGCATTCATGCCGGTGGCGATGTCGGCGGCGGAAACCCCGACCTTGCTCGGTGTGTCCGGTGTGCCGGTGACGGCACAGATACCGCTTTCGGCCTGCACCAGCATGTCGTAGGCGCGCATCGCCGCGTAAGGCGTATCCTGTCCGTAGCCGACGATGTTGATGGCGATCAGCCGAGGGAATTTTTCTGCGATCGCATCGGCGGAGAGGCCGAGCCTGTCGATAGCGCCCGGGGCGAGATTCTGCACGAGAACATCCGCGCGCGCCACCATCCGGTGCAGGAGAGCCAGGTCGTGCTCGGTCTTCAGGTCGAGCACCGCGCTTTCCTTGCCGCGGTTGAGCCAGACGAAGTAAGCCGACATGCCTTCCACTGCGGAATCGTAGTGACGCGCGGTTTCGCCTTCCGGGCGCTCGATCTTCACGACGCGTGCGCCGGCATCGGCAAGGCGGACCGTGCAGAGCGGAGCGGCGACGGCCTGCTCGATCGAAACGACAAACAGGCCCTCCAGTGGGCGGGCGCCGTCAGACATTGCGCTGCACCCCCGAGCGCGCCAGCACGCCAGGCTTCAGCCGCTCGTTTTTGCCGTAATCCTCGGCAGCGTGGAAGAAAAGCCGCGGCGTGCCGTCGATGTCCTCAAGCCTCTTGCTATAGGCTTCCAGATAGGCCTTGCGGCCCTCGTTGCCGACGCGGCCCGGCATATAGGCGACGAAGGGCGGCAGCACGTCGAAACCGGAATAGCGCAGCAGACCATTGTGGATCGGCCACAGCACCGTGAGGATGTCGCCGTCGATGCCGTCGGGCGCGTAGGTGTCGGCCGACGTGCCCGTGGTGGCGGCCACCATGGCGAGCTTTCCCCTGAACATGCCGGTGTCGTATTTACGGCCCGGCAGATAGGCGAAGCCGCGCGCGAAGACACGATCGGCCCAACCCTTGAGCATTGCGGGCATTCCGAACCACCAGACCGGGAATTGGAACAGCACGAAATCCGCCAGCTTCACCTTTTCGACCTCGGCGTTTATGTCGGCCGAGAGTGCGCCGGCCTCGTAGGCGGCGGTCTGTTCGCGCGGCAGGCTGAAGAAGTCCGGATCGTTACGCTCGCCCGATATGTCGCCCGGCCCTGCGACAGGATTGAAGCCCATCGCATAGAGGTCGCTGACAACCACATCGTGGCCTGCGCGGGTCAAGGTTTCCACAGCCAGATCCTTCATGGCGCCGTTGAAGGATCTTGCTTCCGGATGTGCATAGACGATGAGGACGTTCACGGACGACTCCTAAAGCATTTTGCAGCCGAGCGGAATCGCTTGGCGTCGCAGAAATGCGGCTAAAACAAACGGCTAGAGCGGGATGCGAGGTTCAATTCAAATGCATCCCGCTCTAGTAGGAACGCGGCAGTCCAAGCACGTGCTCGGAAAGGTATGACAGGATGAGGTTGGTCGAGATCGGCGCGACCTGATAGAGGCGCGTCTCGCGGAACTTGCGCTCCACATCGTACTCTTCCGCGAAACCGAACCCACCATGCGTTTGGATGCAGACATTGGCGGCTTCGTTCGAAGCGTCGGCCGCCAGCATCTTGGCCATGTTGGCTTCAGCACCGGGGTTCTTGCCGGCCTCGTAGAGGCTCAGCGCCTCGCGCACCATCAATTCGGCCGCGCGCATGTTGGCGTAGGCCCTTGCAATCGGAAACTGGATGCCCTGGTTCTGGCCGATCGCCCGGCCAAACACATGCCGCTCCTTTGCGTAGGTGCTGGCCTTTTCGATGAACCATTTCGCATCGCCGATGCACTCGGCTGATATCAGGATACGCTCGGCGTTCATGCCCGAGAGGATGTAGCGGAATCCCTTTCCCTCTTCGCCGATCAGGTTTTCGGCCGGCACGCGCAGATCGTCGAAGAACACTTCGGTGGTGGCATGGTTCATCATGGTGCGGATCGGCCGGATGGTGAGGCCGTTGCCAACGGCTTCGCGCATGTCGACGATGAGCACTGAAAGGCCGTCAGTCTTCTTCATGCCGTCCGTGAGCGGCGTGGTCCGCGCCAGCAGCAGCATCAGATCCGAATGCTCGGCACGGCTGGTCCAGATCTTCTGGCCCTTGACCACGAAATGATCGCCGTCGAGGCGAGCAGTGGTCTTGAGCGCGCCGGTGTCGGTGCCGCTGCTCGGTTCCGTGACGCCGAATGCCTGCAGGCGCAATTCTCCCGCGGCGATCTTCGGCAGGTATCGCTGCTTCTGGGCTTCCGAGCCGTGGCGAAGAAGCGTGCCCATCGTGTACATCTGGGCATGGCAGGCGCCGCCATTGCAGCCGGCGCGCTGGATTTCCTCCAGCACGGCAGCGGCGGCCGAAAGCGGCAGGCCCGAGCCACCATATGCCTCCGGGATCAGGATCGAGAGCCAACCGGCCTGCGTCAGCGCTGCGACGAAGTCACCGGGATAGGTCATTTCCCTGTCGAGTGCGCGCCAGTATTCTCCGGGAAAGCGGGCGCACAGCCTGGCGACGGCATCGCGAATGTCCTGATAGGCTTCCATGAGGTTTGTCCGGGTTTCGTCTTGCTGCGGGCCTCACTATCGCGCCTCCATGTCCTGTCAGCAATGCAGAGCGGAAGTGAGCAGATATAACGGAATTCGAATGCTTATGGTGGAGGGCCGAGAAGCTGGCCAACCCAGACGGCCCGCCCGACAAGATCCTTGGCGATGTCCTCTATCGCTTGTCCGGCAAACCGCGCCAGCCGCGAGGCAGGCCGGTCTGCGGGGTAGGCAAGGATCAGGCGGCGCACGGGCACCGGATCGATCAACGGCGCGGCGGTGAGCAGCCCGGCGGTCACGTCGGCATGGATGGGAGCGAGCGGCAGGATCGTCCAGCCGTGGCCGTTGCGCACCAGGTCCTTCAGCGCCGAGTACGAGTCCGCTTCGATGCCGACATCGAGCGTGATGCCGGCATCCGTGGCGCAGCGTTCGACGATGATGCGCAGCCCGTGCTTGATGCTGGGCAGCAGCAGGCGCTTGCCGGCGAGCGAGGCGAACGACACGGCGCGCACGGTTGAAAATCCCCCGTCCGGCGGTCCGATCAGGAACAGGTTTTCCAGGAGCAGCGGGCGCGAGCGCAGCGAACGTGCCATGCGCGGGTCGTAGAGCACCGCGACGTCGACCTCGCCGCGGTGCATCCAGTCCAGCAGATAGCCTGTATAGGCGCTGACAAGTCTGAGCTTCGCCTTGGGATGGGCCTTGCCGAAGGCCGCCGCCAACGGCAGCGAAATAATGTCGGCAACAGTGGGTGGCAGACCGATCGCCACTTCGCCGGTCAGCGGCGCATCGGCGGGCGTGGCCGTGGCGCGGATCTCGTCGATCTCGGCCATCACGCGCATGGCGTGCGTCAGCACCTCCTTGCCCTGCTCGGACAGCACCATGCCGCGTCCGTGGCGCAGAAAAAGGGCAAAGCCCAATTCCTCCTCCAACATGCGCACCTGCCGGCTGAGCGCCGGCTGCGCAATGTGCAGCCGATCGGCAGCCTTGCTGAGGCTGCCGAGTTCGGCGACGTGGATCAGGGTGCGCAGCTGCGATAATTCCATGAGCTATCGAATACCATTATATCTGATCACGAGAAAGAGACGAAGATTAGATCGGACCATCGAGGTAACCTGGCTCCAATCCAAATTCTCGGGGGTCCAAGGTGACGGCGAGCGTAGAAACAAAACATCCGCAAACAGCAGCGCTTGCAGCCGCTCCGGCGGCACCTGAAAGGCAGTGGCCGGATCAGGTCTATGAGGTGCTCAAGGCTGCCGGCATCAGCCAGATGTCCTATGTGCCGGATGCCGGCCATACCACATTGATCCGCCTTTTCAGTGAGGATCCCGAGGTCGTCACCAATGTGCTGACGACGGAGGAGGAGGGCATCGCCATAGCCGCCGGCTCCTGGCTCGGCGGCAAGCGGAGCGTCGTGCTCATGCAATCCTCCGGCGTCGGCAATTGCATCAACATGCTGTCGCTTCCCGTGCAGGCGCGCTTCCCCTTGCTCGTCCTGGTGACGATGCGGGGCGAATGGGCCGAGTTCAACCCGTGGCAGGTGCCGATGGGGCAGGCGACGGAGGCCTCGCTGAAAGCGATCGGGCTCAGGGTGCTGCGCGCCGAAACCGGTCCCGACCTGGTGGAGACGGTGGCGCAGGCAGCCCTGATGGCCTTCGATGCCGACCAGCAGATTGCCGTGCTGATCGGGCAGCGGCTGCTCGGCAAGAAGAAGTGGTGAGCGACATGAATTTACCGACAATGGACCGCCGGGTTGCGGTGAAGAAGCTGCTTGACGCCCGCGACGGAGCCTTGGTCGTGACCGGTCTCGGTTCGCCGAGCTACGACGTGCATGCTGCCGGTGACCGCAACGACAACTACTATCTGTGGGGCGCCATGGGCGGCGCGGCGCTGATCGGCCTCGGGCTTGCCCAGGCCCAGCCTGAGAAGCGAGTCATGGTGATTACCGGTGACGGCGAACAGCTCATGGCGTTCGGCTCGCTGGCGACGATCTCGGTGGCGCGGCCGAAAAATCTCGACCTGATCATCCTCGACAACCAGCATTTCGGTGAGACAGGCATGCAATCGAGCCATACCGGTCGGGGCATTGGTTTCGACAAGGTCGCGGCCGCTTGCGGTTTCTCGGAAACCGCCGAGTTGCGTTCTCTGGAAGAGGTTGACACGCTGTGTGACGAGCTGCGTCGCCCGGCCGAAGGTCCACGCCTTTTCGTGCTGAAAATCACCGCCGAGAACCTGCCGCGCTCGCTGCCACCGCGCGACGCGGTCGAGGTCAAGAACCGCTTTCGCGCCCATCTGGGCTTTGCCACCTGTTGAGGACCGATATGGCGCTCGTCAGTTTCCAGAACACGGTCGGCGGTCGGCTGCAATCGACGGCCGATACATTCGAGAGTCATGATCCGTTCACTGGCAGGCCCTGGGCGCTGATTCCGCGTGGAGGAGCGAGCCAAGTGGACGCCGCCGTGGCGTCCGCGAAGGCAGCATTCCGATCGAAGGAATGGGCCGGCATCACGCCGACCGCGCGGGGCAAGCTGCTCGTGCGGCTGGCCGATCTGATCGCCGGGAACGCAGATCGTATTGCCGCCATCGAGACGCGCGACAATGGCAAGCTGCTCACCGAAATGACGGCACAGCTGCGCTATATCCCGGAATGGTTCCGCTATTTCGGCGGTCTTGCCGACAAGATCGAAGGGTCGGTGCTGCCGATCGACAAGGCTGGCATGTTCGCTTTCACCCGCCACGAGCCGCTGGGTGTCATTGCAGCGATCGTGCCCTGGAATTCGCCGCTTCTGCTTCTGACCTGGAAGCTCGCGCCGCTGCTGGCGGCAGGCAACACTGTCGTCATCAAGCCGTCGGAACACGCCTCGGCCTCGACGCTGGAGTTCGTGAAACTGTTTGCGCAGGCAGACTTCCCGCCCGGTGTGGTCAACACCGTCACCGGCATGCCGCTGGATGTCGGCGTGCCGCTTGTTTCCCATCCCGACATCGCCAAGATCGCCTTCACCGGTGGTGAGCCCGGCGGGATCGCCGTTTACCGCGCGGCTGCCGAACAGCTTAAGACCGTCACGCTGGAGCTCGGCGGCAAATCGGCCAACATCGTCTTTGACGACGCCGATATCGAGAGCGCGGTCAACGGCGCGATCTCAGGCATTTTCGCGGCCAGCGGCCAGACCTGCATCGCGGGTTCGCGCCTGCTGGTGCATCGCAAGATCCACGACCGCTTCGTGGAAGGCGTCATAACGCTGGCGGCCAGCGCTCGATTGGGCAATCCGGCGCTGCAAGAGACGCAGGTCGGGCCGATCACCACGCAAGCCCAGCGCGAGAAGGTGCTGTCCTATCTCGGCATAGCGCGCCGCGAGGGTGCGCTGTGCGTGCTGGGTGGCGGAAAGCCGGCGTCCGGCGAACTGGCCGAGGGCTGGTTCGTCGAGCCCACCATTTTCACCGGCGTGAACAACACCATGCGGATTGCGCGCGAAGAGGTGTTCGGGCCGATCCTGTCGGTCATTCCCTTCGACGACGAGGACGAGGCCTTCGCCATTGCCAATGACAGCCCCTACGGATTGGCAGCGGGGATATGGACCAGCGACATGGGCCGGGCACTGCGCGGCGCGGCCGCAATGGAAGCGGGGATGGTCTGGATCAATTCATACCGTGCCGTCTCCTACATGGCGCCCTTCGGCGGCTACAAGAGGAGCGGTATCGGGCGCGAAAGCGGGCAGGATGCCATCAATTCCTATCTGCAAACCAAGACGGTGTGGATAGACACCGCCGGCAAGACCGCCAATCCCTTCGTTATCCGCTAGGCTGGGCTTCGGTGGGAGAATCCCCATCCGTAGCCAAGCTCGGCCCATGCTCCCTGAGAGGGTGGCCGACTTACAAATGATCGAAGGATTGGACATGAGACAGGCAGGCAAGGTGGCGGTTGTCACAGGCGCGGCGCGCGGCATCGGACGCGCTTGCGCGGAACGCTTTTTGGCCGAAGGCGCGAAGCTCGTGCTCGGCGACATCGATGCCGTGGAGCTAAAAAAATGTGCCGCTGAAATCGGCACCACCGACAGCGTCCTGGCGGTGGTTACGGATGTCAGCAAGAAGGACCAGGTCGATGGGCTGATTGCAGCGGCGGTGGCGAAGTTCGGCCGTGTCGACATCATGGTCAACAATGCCGGCATCGCTCCGGTCCAGGACTTTCTCGACATCACAGAGGCGGACTACGACAGGGTTCTCGCCGTCAATCTGAAGGGCGCGTTCATGGGCACCCAGGCCGCAGCCCGCCAGATGATCGCGCAAGGTGGAGGCGGCGTCATCATCAACATGTCGTCGATCAATTCGGGCCTCGCCAACCCGCGTGTCGCCACCTACGCGATCTCCAAGGGCGGCATGAACCAGGTCACCAGCACCGCGGCCGTCGCCTTCGCTCCCCATGGCATCCGTGTGGTTGGGGTCGGACCCGGCACCATTGCCACGGACATGGTCATGGACGGGACATTCATCGATTCGGAAGAAATGCGGCGGGCGGTCCTTTCGCGCACACCGCTCGGGCGCCTCGGCACGGCAGCCGAGATCGCTTCGGTCGTGGCGTTCCTGGCCAGCGACGACGCTTCCTACATCACCGGCGAGACGATCTACCCCGACGGAGGGCGCCGGGTGCTGAACTATACGGTTCCGATCAAGGAGTAGGAAAATGGGTAATTTCGACAAGCTGCATCACATCTGCATCGTCGTGCACGATATCGACAAGGCGCAGGCCTACTATGACTCCATAGGCATCGGGCCATGGGAGTCCTATCCGCCGCTGACCGAATACGAAGAATTGCAGGTCCCAAGCCCCGAGGGTTTCAAGGCGATGCAATACCGGATTTGCAACTTGCCGAACGTTCAGCTGCAGCTGTGCGAGCCGAACGGCGATCCTTCACCGCAGCGGATTCATCTCGATACAAAGGGTGAAGGCGTCTTCCATATCGGCTTCGAGGTTCGTGATGCGGACGCAGCCGAAACCAAGGCGAAAACCGACGGGCTTGCCGTGCTGATGCGCGGGCGCCGGGAAAACCGCACCGGCTTCACCTACTACGACACAGCCGACAAGGCAGGCGTGATCCTGCTGACCCGGGCAACCAATCTGCCCGGCAAATGATCCACCAACGCAAAGGATTGGGGAGGCCGATTAGGCCCAAGAACGACTGGTCCGTCAGCTTCCCCGCAATTCCTGAAGCCGGTCGACCAGGAATTTACCGCTGGTGATGATATGCATTTCCAACAGGCCGACGGCGCGCAGCGTATCCTTGGCTTCGCACAGGTCGATGAGTTGCCAGTGGTCGCGGTCGGACTGGGCCTGGATTTCGGTGAGCGTCACCATCATGCGCGTGTAGCGTTCCAGCTGCTGGTAGATGCGCCCGACCAGTTCGATCGTCGCCTTGCGGCCGGACGGCTGGTAGAGCGCGGCGTGGAAGTTCCAGTTGAGCTGGTTCGAGTACTCGCCGGTCTTGCCCTGCTCCTGGTGCTGCTTTGCGCGCTCGCGGGCCAGCGCGAGGTCTGCCTCCGTCATCCTTGGAATGGCCAGGGCCAGTAGCCATGTTTCGATCCGGGCTCGCAATTCGTAGAGCTCGAGGATCTCGTCCAGGGAAATGGAGGTGACGACGGCGCCCTTGTGGGAAACCAGCGTGACGAAGCCTTCCGAATGAAGCTGATGCAGCGCCTCTCGCACCGGAATTCGGCTGACACCGAACTCGGTGGCCAGATGTTCCTGCCGCAGTTGGAAATTGGCCTCGTATTCACCGATCAGTATCTTCTGCCTGATGGCATCGGCGACCTGGGTCGAGATGGTTTTCTTCTGTACGAGCATGAATCAGCCTGGGGCGGCCGCCTTGTTTGTTGACTGGCGCCGTGTTGATGGAAGAAGTGGACGCATAGCACCGTTGTCACCGCGATGCCATGTCGCCCGTTTCGCTTCAGTAGACATGTTCCTCGATAGGCTGATTGCCAGCGATCCTTTCATAGCGGAAGGCCGACAGGTCGACAGAGCGGTACTCGCCATAGGCAATGAGATCACTGACCCCCGACCCGGTCGCCGCTGCATGCATCATGCCGTGGCCGCTGAAGCCGGTGGCCAGGACAAAGTTCGAGATCTCGGGATGCCGGCCGATGATGCCGCTGTGGTCGAAGGTGTTGTACTCGTAGAGCCCCGCCCAGGCGCGCAGCATCCGCAATTGCTCAAACCCGGGCACACGATGGGCGAGCGCCGGCCAGATCAACTCGTCGAACAGGTCGTAGTCCACATCCAGGCCAAAATCGTCCGGCTCGTTGTCGCGCACCGGCGGAATACCGCACAGGAAGAGCTGACCTTCCGGCCGCAGCCAGAAGCCGCTCGTGTCGAAGACGAAGGGGCAGTTTTCGATCCTTGCCGGCGTTTCGAAGACGAAGACGCAGCGCTTGCTCGGGACAACCGGCAGCTCGGCGCCGGCCATCCTGGCAATGCCCGCGCTCCATGGTCCGGCCGCATTGATCACCGTGCCGGCGGCAAGCCGGTCGCCATTGTCGAGCACCACTTCGCCGACCTTTTGGGGAGACGCCATAGTCAGTCCGGTCACCGTCGCGGCAAGATAGTTCACGCCCTGCGTGCGCGCCTTTCGACGGAAGGCCTGCATCAGGCCGGGGCCGTCGAACCAGCCTTCGCTGCCAAGGCCGAGTGAGCCAAGGGCGAGATCGTCCGTGTTGAGCCACGGGAAGCGTCGTGCCAGATCGACCTGCTCGATCAGTTCGGCGTCGACGCCCATGCCGCGCTGAACGCGGTTCTTGGCACGCTGCGCGTCTGCCCGCTCGGGTGTCGCCAGCACGAGGTAGCCGGGCTCATGCAGGCCGATGTCGGCCAACTCGTCGCCGATGGCAAGCCGCGTCTTTACCTGGCGCAGGAAGTCGATGCTGAACTTCGACATGGCAATGTTGGGCGCCGTGCCGAACTGCTGGCGGATGGCGCTGGTCGACAAGGAAGACGAGGAGGCCGTGTAGTACGGGTCCCGCTCGATCACCGCGATCCTGCCATCGAAATCAGGATTGGCTGACAGAAAGTAGGCGATCGAGCTGCCGACAACGCCACCGCCGACGATCACCACATCATAGTTTGTGCCCATACCAATCGTGTTCCCTATCTCGAATATCATCCGTGGCGACAAGGATTGGATATCTTCCTCTATCGGTCCACCTCCAAAACGAGACATAACCCGGTCTTCGATGCAGAAAAAGAGGTTTGACGTGAAAAACAGAATACATTATCCAATTTGTAACAGATATCACCTGCCCGGCAACGTCGCGGCAGCCATGCCGAGGATTTCCCGTGGGCCTCATCGCTCCCCGTCTCGACGTCATCAAGCCAAGTCCCAGCATGGCGGTCACCGCGCGGGCAATCGAAATGCGCTCGGCCGGCATCGACGTGATCAGTCTGAGCGCCGGCGAGCCGGATTTTCCGACGCCTCCGCACATCGTCGAGGCGGCCTACGAGGCGATGCGCAGGGGTGAGACGCGCTATACGGCGGTCGACGGCACCGCCGCGCTGAAGAAGGCGGTGGCCGGAAAATTCAGACGCGAGAACGGCGTCGACTACGAGACTTCGCAAATCAGTGTCGCGGGCGGCGCCAAGCAGATCATCTACAACGCCCTGCTGGCAACGCTGGCCCCCGGTGACGAGGTGGTTGTCCCGGCGCCCTATTGGGTTTCCTACACCGACATCGTCCTGCTCGGCGAAGGCAAGCCCGTGGTCGTTCCCTGCACGGAGGCGCAGGGCTTCAAGCTGACACCGCAAGCCCTGCGAGCCGCGATCACTGGGCGCACCAAATGGTTGCTGCTCAACACGCCCTCCAATCCGACCGGCGCCGTCTACAGCCGCGACGAACTTGTGGGGCTGGCGGCGGTGTTGCTCGATCACCCGCATGTGCACGTTCTGACCGACGACATCTACGAGCATATCCTGTTCGACGGGCGCGCGTTCCACACCATCGCCGGCGTCGAGCCGCGGCTGAAGGACCGCACGCTGACGGTCAACGGCGTGTCGAAGGCCTACGCCATGACCGGCTGGCGGATCGGCTATGCCGGCGGGCCGGAAGAGCTGATCCGCGCCATGGCGACCGTGCAGAGCCAAAGCACGTCGAACCCGTCATCCATCTCGCAGGCCGCGACCATCGCCGCACTTGAAGGCACTCAGGACTTTCTTCGCCCGCGGGCGCTCGAATTCCAGGCCCGGCGCGACCGTGCGCTGGAGCTGCTGCGCAAGATTCCTGGCCTCACCTGCCAGACGCCCGAGGGCGCCTTCTATCTCTACCCCAATTGCTCGGCCCTGATCGGCCGTCGCCGCCCGGACGGCACTCCTATCGGCAGCGACGACGACTTCTCGCTTTACCTGCTCGATCAGGCACGGGTCGCGGTGGTGCAGGGCTCTGCCTACGGTCTGTCGCCGCATTTCCGCATTTCCATAGCCACGTCGATGGACCTGATCGAAAAAGCGATCGGGCGCATTGCCGAGGCCGTCGAAGCGCTGCGATAGGCCGGCGATGGATCTCGACTTCGTCCAGAAGCTGATCGAATTTGTCTCGCGTTCGCCCATTGCCGAACTGGAGATCGAGCGCGATGGCGTTCGTATCCGCATATCCAGGCAGGCGGCGCTGGCGAAGCCTTCGCTGCAGCCAACCGCCGGCCCTGCCGTCTTCACAAATCCGGCTTCGACAGCTCCGCCCATCGCCCGGCATTCGATCCGCGCGCCACTGACCGGCGTGTTCTACCGTTCCGGCACCGAAGGCGAACCGCCGCTCGCTTCGGTTGGCGATGTGGTCGTGGAAGGGCAGACGGTCGGCGTCCTCGAAGCCATGAAGACTTTCAATGCCGTGGAATCCGACCGCGCTGGGCGGATCGTCCAGATCGCTTTCGACGATCATGCCGCCGTGCAGTCCGGTGACGTGCTGTTCGTTCTGGAAGATGAGGGCTAGCGGCCATGTTCGATACCGTTCTCATCGCCAACCGCGGTGAAATCGCGCTGCGCATCCTGCGCGCCTGCCGCGATCTCGGATTGAAAACGGTGGCAGCGCACTCGGATGCGGATGCGAGCCTTCGCCATGTTGCGCTGGCGGACAGGGCGATCTGCATCGGGCCGGCTACCGCGACGGAGAGCTATCTCAATATCGCCGAGATCATCGCGGCCGCGCAACTCACCGGCGCGGGCGCGATCCATCCAGGCTACGGCTTCCTCTCGGAAAACGCCGCCTTCGCCGAGGCTGTCGAGAATGCCGGCCTTGCCTTCATCGGGCCGTCGGCGGCGGCGATCCGCACCATGGGCGACAAGGTCTCCGCCAAGCGTACGATGATCGCCGCCGGCGTTCCCTGCGTTGCGGGTTCGGAGGGCGCGCTGCCGCAGGATGAGCAGGAGGTGCGCGCTATTGCCGAGGCCATCGGCTATCCGGTCATCGTCAAGGCGGCGGGCGGCGGCGGCGGGCGCGGCATGCGCATCGTGCGCGAGCAGCACGCCCTGATGGAAGCCGTTTCGATGGCGGTGAAAGAGGCGGACCGGGCCTTCGGCAACCCGCATGTCTATCTGGAGAAATTCCTCGAGCACCCGCGCCATATCGAGACTCAGATTCTGGCGGACAAGCATGGCAAGGCGGTGTGGTTAGGCGAACGGGATTGCTCCATGCAGCGCCGCCACCAGAAGATCATCGAGGAGGCGCCGGCGCCGGGAATCGCCCGCGAGGCGATTGCCGAAATCGGCGAACTGTGTGCCCGCGCATGCCTGACCATCGGCTATACCGGCGCCGGCACATTCGAATTCCTCTACGAGGATGGGCGCTTCTCTTTCATCGAGATGAACACCCGCGTGCAGGTGGAGCATCCCGTCACCGAACTCGTCACCGGCATCGATATCGTGCGCGAGCAGATCCGCATCGCCCGGGGCGAACCGCTGTCATTCAGCCAGGAAGACATCCGCATCCAGGGCCATGCTGTCGAATGCCGCATCAACGCTGAAGATCCCTACAGCTTTCGCCCGCATCCGGGCCGGGTCGAGCGCTGGACGCCGCCCGGCGGCCCGGGAATCCGCGTCGAATCGCATCTCTACTCCGGCTACACCGTACCGCCGCACTACGATTCCCTGGTGGCCAAGCTGCTGGCGCATGGCGCGACGCGGGCCGAGGCGATCGGGCGCATGAGCGGCGCGCTGGGCGAGATGGAGGCTGTCGGCATCGCCACCAACGCGCCGCTCCATGGCCTCCTGATGGAGGAGCCCGGCTTCGCCGCCGGAGGCTTCGATATCCATCATCTTGAACGTCTCATTGAAGGTGGTCTGCTCGAGGGACGAGGCGGCGATGACGATTGAGGAGATCGAAAGGCTGGCCGCCTGGTGCGCTAGCGCCGGCATCGGCGAGATCGAAGTGTCGGAGGCCGGCTTTTCGTTGCGCCTGCACATGCAATCCGTTGTTGCCTCGACACCCCCGGCCGAAGCCCCGAAGGCCGAAACGGCCTTCAAGGGCGTGCGCGCGCCCGGCGTCGGTGTGTTCCGTCTCGATCATCCAACGACCGGTCGGCCGATTGCCGGACCTGGCCAGGTGGTTCGCAAGGGCGAGACGGTCGGCGTCCTGCAGGTCGGCCCATGCCTGAGGGCCGTACTCGCGCCGGTAGACGGCGTGCTGGGCGCGGCGCTGGTCGAGGACGGAGCGGTCGTCGGCTACGGCACGCCGCTCTACGAGCTGGTGTGAAGCAAAGGCGATGGTTCGAACCACTGAGGAAAACGCCATGGCGGCCCAAGGATTGCAGGTCGATATCAACTCCGACATGGGCGAGGGTTTTGGAGCCTACAGGCTCGGCGACGATGCGGCGATCCTCGACATCGTCAGTTCCGCCAATGTGGCCTGCGGCTTTCATGCCGGCGACCCCGAGATCATGGCGGCCACGTTCTCGATGGCGCGCGACAAGGGCGTTGCCGTTGGCGCGCATCCGAGCTTCGCCGATCTGTGGGGATTCGGACGCCGCATCATTCCGCATTCCATGGATGAGATCGAAAGGCTGGTCGCCTACCAGATCGGCGCGGCGCAGGCGCTTTCCGCCTATGCCGGCCACCCGATCCGCTATGTGAAGGCGCATGGCGCGCTAGGCAATCTTACCCAGACCGACCGTGGCGTCGCCGAAGCGGTGACGCGCGCAGTCAAGGCCGTCGATCCCGGCCTGATCTGCCTGGCCATTGCGCTTGGCTTCCAGGACAGGATCGCGCGCGACGAGGGCCTGACGGTCAGGTCGGAAATCTTTGCCGACCGCGCCTATACGGAGGAAGGCTTTCTTGTCTCGCGCAAGCTGGAAGGCGCTGTCATCCACGACGCCGAGAAGGCGGCCGAACGGGTCGTGCGAATGGTCAAGCAAGGTGCCATCGAGACGCTTTCCGGACAGATGCTGCAGACGCCGATCGATTCGATCTGCGTCCACAGCGACACGCCGGCGGCCGTCGCCATCGCCGCGCGCGTCCGGCGACGGCTGGAGGCGAGCGGCGTCAGGGTCAGAGCGTTCGCGGCCTGAGCACGGTCGGGTCCGTTTCAGAACCAGACATCGCTGAGGCGATGTCCGCGCGGATAGGGATCTGTCGGGTCGAGACCATATTGGCCGATGCTGGTAATCCAGGCCTGTCCGGCGATGGTGACCACGACAGCGTCGTGATTGCCAACACGCGCATTGGCGATCACGCGGGAATCGAAATGAGTACCGATGATCGACCTGTTGCGGAACAGCTCGCCCTTGGCGATCTGCCCCTTTGCCGACATCACCGCCAGCCGCCCGGTGGTGCCGGTGCCGGTCGGCGAGCGGTCGAGCCTGCCATGCAGGCACACCGTACCGTTGATGCTATCCACGCGCCCGTCGATGCGCTCGATAGGACCTTCGAAAATCACGTTGGACACGTCGCGGATCTTCGCGTTCTCCGGATGCACGACCTTGAGCTGTTCGTTGACCGCCTTCTTGATGCGTTGGCCGATCAGCGACATCTGGTGGGCCTCGTCGGGTGTTATGGAAAAGCCCAGTGCACGGGCATTCACATGGGCGAAAGTCATGCCGCCATAGGAGGTGTCGACGGTGATCGTGCCGAACCCCTCGACTTCGACAGGTGTGTCGAGGTGGAACGCGAAAGCCGGCACATTGGTGAACTCCACCTGCTTCACCTTGCCGTTCTCGCAGCGGCAGCGCACCTCGATCATGCCGGCCGGCGCTTCTATGCGCAGCAATGTCTCGGGCTCCTTCATCGGCACCATGCCCGTCTCCAAAGCCACGGTGGCGACGCAGATGGTGTTTGAGCCCGACATGGGCGGGTATTCCGTGCTTTCAATTATGACGTAGCCGAGATCCGCCGAGGGATCGCAAGGCGGCAGGATGATGTTGCCGTTGACGTAGGGCGCACCGCGCGGCTCGAACAAGAGCAGCCCACGAATGTCGTCCATATGCTCTTCGAGATACTCCTTCTTTTCGAACATGGTCTTGCCCGGAACGTCCTTGACGCCTCCGGTGATCACATTGCCGACTTCGCCCTCGGCATGGCAGCCGACGACCGTGAATGTTTTCGTCCAGCGCATTTTTCTCCTCCTGTGATTGGTCTTGGCCCTGGCGATACCGATTCAGACCGCGTCGAGCCCTCGTTCGAGAAAACGATCGAGTTGTTCCATTTCCTGGTGCGATAGGACGATGCCGTCTCTCTCCGATGTCGCACGAGCAAGGAACCGCCGCTGAGAGGGCAGGCGCGCGCCCTGGCCAAGGATCGCCTCGAACAGCGCTTCAGCACGGCCCAGCGGATTGCCGGGCCGGCCGGCGGCGAAGGCTTTCGGCGAGAAAGCGATGACCAACTCTCCATGCGATGGATAGAGCGTCGTGGTGCCGAGCACATTGAGCGCCTCGGGGCTGGTCAGGTCGCCGATCATGATCCCGGCGAGCAGCTCGATCATCGTCGCGATGGCGGAGCCCTTGTGCCCGCCGAAGGGAAGCATGGCGCCCGCCAGGGCGGCTTCGGGATCGGTCGTTGGCCTGCCGTCCGAATCCATGGCCCAGCCTTCCGGCAGCTTCTTGCCTGCCCGGCGGTGGAGCTCGATCTCGCCGCGCGCGGCAACCGAGGTCGCGAAGTCGAAAACGTAGGGACGCTGCGCTTCTCGCGGCCAGCCAAAGGCAAAAGGATTGGTGCCCAGCAACGGTCCGTTGCCACCGGTCGGAGCGACGGTGGCATAGCTCGGGCACATGGCCAGGCCGGTCAGGCCTGCCTGTGTCAAAGCTTCGACCTCCACCCAAAGGGCGGAAAAATGCACCGCATCATTGATCGCGAGTGCGGCAATGCCGCAGGAGCGTGCCCGCTCGATCAGCACCGGCAGACCCAGTTCGAAGGCTGGGTTGGCGAAGCCGTGCTTCGCATCCACTTTGACGATGGCCGGTGCGTCTTGCGGCAACAACTCGGGCACCGCGTGTGGGCTCACCTTTCCGGCCTTGATCGTCCGCAGGGCGCCTTCGATCCGGTAGATGCCATGTGACTTGCAGGCATCGCGTTCCGCCGCGACGATGACCCTTGTGATGGCGCTGGCCTGAATGGGGTTCAGTCCGGCCTTGCGGAAAATTGCATCGACGCGCTCATGCAGGGCATCGATGGTGATCGTGGTTTTGGTCATTTCTGGCCTTCGGGTTTGGCTGTGCGCAAACGCTGCTTCAAAAATCCAGACCACCGGCAAAGGCTGTTAGATCCTGTGCAAGCAAAGCGGGCTGCTCGAGGGCTGCGAAATGACCACCGCGCGGCATCGCTGTCCACTGGCGGATGTCCTTGAAGACGCGCTCGACCCAACTCCTGGGCGGCATCGGCAGCTCTTTGGGGAACAAAGCCACTGCAAGCGGGACGTTGATCGCTGTGCCGGACGCGAATGCAAGCGGACGGGCGCGCGTTTCCCAATAGAGCCGCATCGACGAAGCGACAGTCCGGGTGAACCAGTAGAGCGAGATGTTGGCGAGCATGTCGTCGCGCGAAAAAGCGGCGTTGGCCAGTTCGCCATCGCAATCGCTCCAGTCGCGGAATTTTTCGATCATCCAGGCTGCCAGTCCGACCGGCGAATCCGTCAGTCCATAGGCAAGCGTTTGCGGACGCGTCGCTTGAATGTGGGCATAGGCGCCATGAAGATCCGCCCATCCGGCTTTCCGTTCCAGGAAGGTGCGTTCTTCCGGCGTCAAGTCGCCGTCCGGACTTGCATCGTGAGGCGGTGAGAATGAGCCGGGGATGAAATTCAGATGCACGCCAGCGAGACTGCCTGGATGCGCGTGCGCCAGACAGGTCGACACGCTGGCGCCCAGATCGCCTCCCTGAGCGAGATATCGCTCGTAGCCGAGACGGCTCATCAGCTCGGCCCAAAGGTCGGCGACGGCGAACAGGTTGAAACCTGGCCTGGTCGGCCGGCTCGAAAAGCCGTAGCCGGGAATCGATGGGACCACGACATTGAAGGCGTCCTCCTGCCTTCCGCCATGCGAAAGCGGGTCGGTCAGGAGCGGGATCAGCCTGTGAAATTCGAAGACGCTGCCTGGCCAGCCATGGGTGAGTATGATCGTTCTGCCGGTCGCAACAGCGGCGCGTGCATGGACGAAATGGATGGTTTCGCCGCCGATATCCGTCTGGTAGTGCGGATGGATGTTCCAGGCGGCTTCATGCTTGCGCCAGTCGAAGCCGGTACGCCAGTACTGCATAAGCCGGCTCAGTTCCTCGTATTCCGTTCCCTGCGCCCAGCCTATTGCCTGCAACTGGTCCGGCTCGCGCCAGGTCGAGATGCGCTTCTTCAAATCGTCGATTTCAGACTGGGCAATCTCGATGGTGAAGGGGCGAATTTTCATGGAGCCCTCTGCTCGCCGGCCATGAGGTTACGGGCGGCGATAAAGTCGCGACGTTGCTGCCGGTTCGCGCGAAGCACTTCCGTCGACGCTTCTATCGAGACCGGCGAGAATCGCAGGTGCGCGCCGACCGGCGCTTGCGCCAGCCGCCAGAGGTCGGCTTCGATCACCGTAGCGATCTTCGGATAGCCGCCGCACGTGTTGGCATCGGCCAGCTGGATGATCGGCTGGCCGGACGGCGGCACCTGGACGGTGCCCGGGACGATCCCGTGCGACAGCAATTCCAGCGGCGAGAGGAGGGAAAGCGTCTCCCCGGAAAGGCGATATCCCATGCGGTTGGCGTCGTTGGTGATGCGCCATTCGCTGCCGGTGAAAGCCGCCTGGGCCTCCGGCGTGAAGGCGTCGAACTCGGCGGCCGGCAGAACCCGCAATTCGATTGCCGAGGCCGCGCCGTCCGCCGCGCCCCGTCGCTCCTCCAGCGCTGCGCCGATGCCGCCCGCGGGAAGCCGGCATTGCGCAGGGTTGAGCGCAAGCCGGTCGCCGCGCGACAGGCCGCGTCCGGCGAGCCCGCCGAAACCGCCTTTCACATCTGTGGCGCGCGAGCCCATGACGGGCGGCAGATCGAGCCCACCGGCGAAGGCGATATAGGAACGCGCACCGATGCGCGGGGCTTCGAGGACAAGGGTCTCGCCGGCGCGGATCGTCGTGGCCCACCAGGGCGGGCAGGGCCGATCGCCGACGCTGACGGCGCAATCCGCGCCGGTGACGGCGACGGCGGTGTCGATGTGCACGCGCAGCCGGAACGGATGAAGCGCCACCTCGATCCCGGCAGCCGAGGGGTCATTGCCCAGCATGAGATTGGCGATCGCCAGCGCCTGCCTGTCCATGGCGCCGCCATGGCTGACCCCCAGCGCCAGATGACCGGGCCGCCCGAGATCTTGGACCGTGTTCGGCAGGCCGGTGGTGAGGATCTCGATCATGCCTCGATCCCTGCGATTGCGAATCGGATTTTGTCTCCGGGCCGGAGCAGCACGGGCAATTCCGCTTCGGCCTTGAACAGCTTCACGTCGGTATGGCCGATGATGTGCCATCCGGACGGCGCAGTCATCGGCATGATACCCGCCTGCGCGCCACCAATGATGACGGCGCCCTCAGCGACTTTGAGGCGAGGCGTGCTGCGCCTTGCCCAGGCAAGCAGCGGGTCGAGACCGGACAGATAGGGAAAGCCCGGCATGGCGCCGATGGCGGCGACGGTGTAGGTGGCCGCCGCGTGGTGCCTGACGGTCTCGTCGACAGACAGGCCGCAATGTGCGGCCCAACCGGCGAGATCCTCGCCACGCGCGCCGCCATAGTGAACGGGAATGGTATGATGCGTGCCGGTCACCGGGTGGGCATCGGTGGCGGACCAGAGCGACATCAGCTGATCTCCGACGCTGTGGGCGTCCGTGGCGAGGGGATCAAACACTACCAGCAGGTTGTTCATGCCGGGAACGGCCTCGCACACCCCTTCGAGGGTCAACGCGGCGTTCGCTACCGCCCAGACCAGTTCCTGGGTGGTATCATTAAAGGCCCCCTGCGCGCCATCGAGCAGCAGCGCGCCCGATCCCGCAAGGCTGATGTGGGGGGTGCCGACAACCATGGGCGGTCAGTCCTTCACCGGCACCGTATAGTTCAGGATCAGGCGACCGCCATCGGGATAGATGGTCTGGCCAACGATGTAGGAAGCGTCGTCGCTGGCCAGGAAGGATGCGACGCTGGCGATCTCCGAAGGTTCGCCACAGCGGCCGCTCGGCGTGCGCGACAGGATAGTCTTGCGCTGCGCTTCGCTGGCCATGACAGAGCTCTTGACCATGTCGGTCAGGATGGTGCCGGGGCCGATGGCATTGACGCGGATATTGTGCGGGATCAATCCGACGGCCATCACCGCCGTCAATTGCTTGATGCCGCCCTTGGACACGGCATAGGCGACGGAATTGGGAATGGCCAGAATGGCATTAATCGACGACATGTTGATAATCGAGCCGCCGCGTCCCTGCGCGATCATGGCCCTTGCCGCGGCCTGTCCGAGTAGGAAGGGAGCCTTGAGATTGACGCGCTGAACCAGGTCGAAGGCTTCCTCGGGGAAGTCGACGAAATCGTCCAGATGGATGATGCCGGCATTGTTGATGAGGACGTCGACACCGCCGAATCGCTCTGTGGCCTTGGCAACAACATCGGCTGCCATTTCCTGCGTGCATTCGGAGAGATCCGCCGATAGCCAGGCGGCACGCTCACCCAGACGTTCGGCATGCTCGCGCCCGCGATCGGCCTGCACGTCGACAAGCACCACCTTGGCGCCATCGGCATGAAAGCGCTCGGCGCAGGCAAGGCCTAGCCCTTGTGCCGCCCCGGTGACGATCACGACTTTTCCTGCGTGCTTCACAACCAATTCCCTTTTTACAATCATGGCGTTTGTGGATATGTTATCCAATCTATCTTGAACTTTGCCGCCATTGCAAGCCCGGACGGGTGGGCTTTGCGGTCACGTTTGCCCAAGCGGCGGCGTTTATGAGCTGCTTTGGCTTTTTTCTGCCAACCATTGCAAGTCGGTTGACTCCACTGAATTAATTGTGATTGGATACTATATTCATAAAAGTGCCAAGGACGGGGAGTGCAGACGATGGCGGATGGATTACAGGAAAGCGAACTGATCGACGCGTTCCGCGTTCTGGCTACGCCGTTGATCAGCGACAATCTCGCCCGTGTCCCCGGGGCTGTCGGATTGCGGCCATTTCACCGGGTAGGCGGCGTCATGGCGGGGAGGGCGCTGACGGTCAGGACCCGCCCCGGCGACAACCAGTTCATCCATCGTGCGCTCGATCTGTTGCAGCCCGGCGATGTCATTGTCGTCGATGGCGGTGGCTATGAGGGGCGCGCGCTGGTCGGCGAGATCATGACAAGTGTCGCGGCGTCGCGCGGTGCCGCAGGCATTGTCATCGACGGCGCCATTCGCGATGCCGGTGCCATCGGCCGCAATCCGTTTCCATGCTTCGCACGGTCGGCCATCCATCTCGGACCTTACAAGGATGGTCCGGGAGCCATAAATGTTCCCGTCTGCATAGGCGGCATGGTCGTCGGTCCTGGCGACATCGTCGTGGGTGACGAGGATGGCGTCGTGGCATTTCCAATCGACGGTGCCGCGGCCTTGCTGGCCGCCGTCAGGGCGCAAGAGGCCCGCGAGGCCGAGATTATGCAGAGCATCCGGGAGAACCGCTACCAGGGAGCCTATGCCCGGGCTGCCGGCGGCAGTCACTGATCGGCGGATCAGGAGCCTGCCGGTGACAATCGCATGGCCGGCTGGCGATCTTGCTCAACATAACCGCTCCGCAGCTAACCGAGGGGCGAAACAATGCATTTCGGGCACGCCGCCTGGATGCGCCAACAGGGGAAATGGAGAGAATTAATGGTTGTTTCCTTCAAGAGGCTTGCCAAGAGGCTTGCTTGCGCCACCGCCCTTGCCGGGCTGGCTATGACCACGATGGCCGCGGCTGCCGACATCAAGATCGGCATCGTGGCCCCCATGACTGGCCAACTGGCCAGTGAAGGGCAGGATATGGAGAACGCCGTGAAGATGGCGATCGATGCCGTCAACGCCAAGGGCGGCGTCAACGGCGACAAGATCACCACCACCACCGCCGACGACGCCTGCGATCCCCAGCAGGCGGTGACCGCAGGCAGCAAGCTTGTCTCGGAAGGCGTGACCGCCATCGTCGGCGGCTACTGCTCGGGCGCCGTCTTGCCGACATTGAAGATCTATGGTGACGCCGGCATTCCGTTCGTCATCATCGGAGCGAACTCGACCAAGCTGGTCGCCGCCAATCAGGGCAATGCTTTCCTCGCCAATTCGACCGGCGACATGCAGGCGACGACAGCCGTCGAACTCTTCAAGAAGAACGGCTACAAGAAGATCGCGGTCGTGGACGAAGGCGATGCCTATTCGTCCGACCTGGCCAAGCTGACCGCCGAAGCTTTCAAGAGTGCTGGCGGCGAAATTGCCGCCAAGGAGACCACCACGGCCGGCGAGCAGGACTATTCGGCGGTCGTCACCAAGATCAAGTCGAGCGGCGCCGATGCTGTCTTCTGGACCGCCTACCATGCCGGTGGTGCCCTGCTCACCAAACAACTTCGGCAGGCCGGGTTCCAGGGCGGCATCGTGCTGGGCGACGGCAACAATTCGCCGGAATATCTGGAGATCGCCGGTTCGGCCGGTGAGGGCGTGTATCTGTTGTCTCCGCCCACCGTCGACCTCTTGTCCGGCGCCGCCGACTTCAAGGCCAAGTACAAGGAAACCTATGGCCGCGACGCGGGCGCCTATGCGGCGCTCTCCCATGATGTGGGCGGCCTGATCGCCGATGCGATCACGCGGGCCAAGTCGGCGGATCAGAAGGCGATCATCGAGGCGCTCAAGGCGAGCGACTTCAAGGGCCTTGCCGGTGAAATCAAGTTCACCGACAAGAACACGCTCCAGACCTCGAACTTCCGCCCGGTGATCGCCAAGGGCGGCAAGTGGGTAGCCGAATAAAGGCTAACAGGATTGACGCCGAGGCAGGCCTTGTGGCGGCCTCGGCGTCACCGCCGATTGTCTGGCGCGCTGACGCGGCGCCCAGCCAAGACTTTTTCAATTCTGCCCTGGAGCATCAATGACGCTCGACCTGCTTATTCAGCAACTGGTGAACGGTCTTATCGTCGGCTCGTTCTATGCCCTGATCGCGCTTGGCTACAGCATGGTCTTTGGCGTCATCAAGCTCCTGAATTTCGCCCATGGCGACATCTACATGAACGGCGCCTTCGTCGGCCTCATCGTGTTTTCCTTCGTCGGCATATGGGTCGGCAATGGCTGGCTGGGCGTGGTCTGCGCCCTGCTTGTGTCGATGCTGGCTGTCGGCTTGCTCGGCGTCATCATCGAGCGCTTCGCCTATCGGCCGATGCGCAATGCGCCGCGCCTGTCCATCCTCATCACGGCGCTCGGTGCGTCGATGGTGTTGAACGGCACGGCACTCGCGCTGACAGGCGGGCGGCATTACGCCTTCAACACGGACCTCGGTTTTGCCGGTGTCGACATTTCCACCGTTCACATCACCTACACGCAGATGGTGCTGGTGGCCGCCTCCATCGCTCTTATGACAGGCATGCAGGCCTTTGTCTCACGCACCATGTACGGCAAGGCGATGCGCGCCGTGTCCATCGACATGGGGGCGAGCCGCCTGATGGGCATCGATGTCGACCGGGTGATCGCGTTGACCTTTTTCATGGGTTCGGCGCTCGCCGCCGGCGGCGGGGTCATGGCCGGCGCCTATTATGGCAGTGTCCATTTCTTCATGGGCTTCATCATGGGGCTCAAGGCCTTCACCGCCGCGGTCATAGGCGGGATCGGCAGCGTGCCGGGCGCCATGCTCGGCGGCTTGCTGCTCGGCCTGCTCGAGGCTTTCGGTTCGTCCTTGCCCTTCGTCGGCTCGGAATGGCGTGACGTCTTCGTGTTCGGGACCCTGATCCTGTTCCTTGTGTTCAAGCCGACCGGCCTTCTTGGACGCTCTGTCGTGGAGCGGGTGTGATGATCGACGAAGTGAGAACCATGCCGGCCGCCGGGCAACAGCAATTGATGCGCTGGTCCGTCGTGCTGCCCAGCCTGGCGGCGCTCGCCGTCGCGCTGGTCTTGCCGCAATTTGCCAACGCCTATGTGACGGAGGTGGCAACTACGGCGCTGCTCTATGTCGTTCTGTGCCTCGGCCTCAACATTGTCGTCGGCTATGCGGGCCTGCTCGACCTCGGCTACGCCGCCTTCTTCGCGGTCGGCGCCTACACGTCAGGCATCCTGACCGCGGAATTCGGCTTCAACTTCTGGCTCACCATCCCGGTCGCCATGGCGGCAGCCTGCGTGGCCGGCATCATCATCGGGGCTCCGACATTGAGACTGCGCAGCGACTATCTGGCGATCGTGACGCTGGGCTTCGGCGAGATCGTGCGCATCATCGCCCGCAACCTCGACATCACCGGTGGCGCCAGCGGCCTCATCGGCATCGAGCGGCCGGAGATCTTCGGCTTCAAGCTGATGCAGGTGCAGCACTTCTACTATGCGTTCCTGGTGCTTGCGCTGCTCACCGCCTTCGTCTGTCTGAGCGTCGAGCGATCGCGAATGGGACGAGCCTGGTTTTATGTTCGCTATGACGAGGACGCTGCCGCCGGTATCGGCATCAACCGTGTCACGGCCAAGCTGCAAGCCTATATGATGGGCGCTGTGATCGCTTCCGTGGCCGGATGCCTCTACGCCGCCAAGATGACGGCCATTTCGCCGGAGAGTTTCACCTTCAACCAATCGCTGCTCATCCTTCTCGGTGTCGTCCTGGGCGGCATGGGCCGCATTCCCGGCGTCGTCCTTGGTGCTGTTCTCGTGGCCCTGCTTCCGGAGGTGCTGCGCGGCGCGGGGACCTATCGTCCCCTGGTGACCGCAATTGCGCTGCTGGCAATCATGCTCTTCAGGCCGAACGGGCTGTGGCCGGACAAGCGAGTTTGACCATGGCGCTGCTGGAAGTCCGCGACCTGCGCCTCAGTTTCGGAGGACTGAAAGTCCTTCACGACATTTCGTTCTCAGTTGAGAAAGGCGCCATCAACAGTCTTATCGGGCCGAACGGGGCCGGCAAGACATCACTCTTCAATTGCCTGACCGGCTTCTACAAGCCGAAGGGCGGCTCGATCAGTCTGGGCGGCCGGCCGATCACCGGCTTGCCGCCGCATCGCATCACCGCGCTCGGCCTCGCCCGTACGTTCCAGAACATCCGGCTGTTCAAGGAAATGACCGTTCTGGAAAACGCCATGTCCGGCCAGCATTGCCGCAGCCGCCACGGCATCGTGTCGGCGATCCTGCACTTGCCTGCACAGCGGCGCGAAGAGGAGGAGATCCGCGCGACCGGCATGCGCTGGCTCGATTTCGTCGGCATCCAGCAGCATGCGCATCGCCGCGCCGGCGGTCTCTCTTATGGCGATCAACGGCGGCTCGAACTCGCAAGAGCCCTGGCGTCGGCGCCTACGCTCATCCTGCTGGACGAGCCTGCCGCCGGCCTGAACGAGCGCGAGAAGCTGGACCTTGTACACCTGATCCGCCGCATCCGTGACGAAACCGGTGTCACCGTCCTGCTGATCGAGCACGACATGGGCCTGGTCATGCAAGTGTCGGAGAAGATCGTGGTGTTCGACTACGGTCAGAAGATCGCCGACGGGCCGCCGGAGGCCGTGCGAGCAGACCCTCGGGTCATCGAAGCCTATCTCGGTACGGAGGAATGATGGAAGCCGAAATCGTTCTTTCCGCGGACCGCATCGTCGCGCGCTATGACGGCATCGAAGCCCTTCATGGCGTCAGTCTTTCTGTCAAACGCGGCCAGATCGTCGCCCTGCTTGGCGCGAATGGTGCAGGCAAGAGCACCACCCTGCGCACGCTGTCCGGCCTTGTTGCCGCATCCTCCGGATGTGTCCGCTTCCTGGGCGAGGACATAACCAAAGTCCCTGCCCATCGCCTGCCGCATCGCGGGCTCGTCCACGTCCCGGAGGGAAGGCGTATTTTCGGCGACATGACGATCAGGGAGAACCTTGACCTGGGCTCGTTTACGCTTGCCGACGACGTCGAGCGCCGGCGACGGCTGGACCATGTTTTCGAGCTCTTTCCCATCTTGGCGCGCCGGCAGAATGGCGATGCAAGGAACCTCTCGGGCGGTGAGCAGCAGATGCTGGCGATCGGCAGAGCCCTCATGGCCGCGCCCAAGGTGCTGTTGCTCGATGAGCCTTCCATGGGTCTGGCGCCGCAACTGATCAAGGAAGTCATGAACATCGTGCAGCGCCTCAATCGTGAAGGCGTGACCATCCTGCTTGTGGAGCAGAATAGCAAAGTCGCCCTGAAATTCGCCGACTACGGCTACGTTCTCAAGGCCGGACGCGTTGTTCTTGAGGGACCAGGCAGCGATCTCGCGAGCAATGAAGCGGTTATCAGCGCCTATTTAGGTGGCGTCGCTGCTTAGCTCGCAAATCTGCCAACGCCCGGATTTTTACAAATGATGCCGCCGCTCCAGTCCATGATTTGTCCGCCTTGCAGGAGTGGGATCAGCCACAACGAGGCGGAGCATATCGAACTCGGATACGCCGTCCCAAAGGGGTAGTTGCGTGAGCCTGCCGAGGGAACACCGGCACTGCGACAGGCTGCCTGGACGATCGGGAAGCGGTCTAATCAGGCAACAGAACCGGTTGTTTCAAGCGCCGCAGGATGTGTCTGCCAACGAAATGGGCCGGGAAGAGCACCATAGTTGTGGTTCACAGAGCGTGGTCTGCGGCAGCCTGGACCTGGCAAAAAGTGCGCGACCTCCACGTCGATCTTGGGCGGGCGCATCTGACTGGCTGCAGGGGCGTCAGTGGCGGAGGAAGTGGGATTCGAACCCACGGTGAGCTTGCACCCACGCCGGTTTTCAAGACCGGTGCCTTAAACCGCTCGGCCATTCCTCCAACTAATTGCAATCACTGTGCTTTTTTCCATTTGCAGCGGGCTTCGAAAAGCCCTTTGCTACGCACTTTGCAACTATTTGCCTTTTCGCTCGCTGCTTATAGCCGCCTGCAACGCGACGTCAACTTGCTCTGCTGCGTCCGCCTGCATTCCTGGCATGACATGCGAATAAAGGTCTAGCGTGATGCCGATGTTCGAATGCCCCAAACGCTCGCTTGCTATCTTCGGGTGAACGCCGGCCGAAAGCATCTGCGTGGCGTGAGTATGCCGCAAATCGTGGAATCGGATGCGGGGCAGGGATGTCTTGCCGAGAACGCGCACCCACTCATGCGTAAGGGATCGCGGCTGCAAAGGCTGGCCGTCTACCTGGGCCACAACGAAACTGTCGCCGTCTGGCCGAAGGCCAAGGCGAAGCTGCTCCTCGGCCTGGCGCGCCCGATGCGCCCTTAGCTCTGCCACGGTGCTGGCTGACAGCGCCACGGTGCGCGCGCGCCCTGACTTCGGTTCCTTGTACCTCACGCCGTCGCTGGTCTGCTCCGCGCTTTCCTCGATCGACATCTGCCGGCGATTGTCTCCTAGCTCAAGATGGCGCCAGCGTAGGGCAAGGATCTCGCCGCGCCGCAATCCGCACGTCACCGCCAACAGGATCGGGATGAACATCCTCGTCGGCCGAAGAGTCTCAAGCAACGTCGCCGTCTGGCTGACATCGTAGGCGAGCATCTTCTGCCGCTCGACCTTGGGTGGCGTCGTCGCCAAGGCCGGGTTGCGTGACAGCCGCTCCCACGTCACCGCTTGGCCGAGCGCCTTGACCAACACCCGGCGGTAGTGGTGGACAGTGCGGGGCGCCAGCGGCGGTAGCAGCTCACGCTTGTCGCCATCTTTCTTGGTGCGGTGGTCGACGCGCGGTGCCGTCAACGCCGTGGTGAAGGCGGCGTCAATTCGATCGGTTTTCAGCTTTGAGAGGACCACGTTGCCGATCAACGGCGCCAGCCCCTTCCTGCATATCTCGGCATATCGCTCGTGCGTCTTCGGCGCCACCGATGGCTTGATGAAGCCCAGCCATTCGTCAAGGAACTCGGCAACCGTCTGTTTGGTGGGCTCGACATAGAGGCCTTGGTCGAGGACGGTGACGAGGCGGGAGCATTCCTTCTGCGCCTCACGCTTCGTGCCCGTGAAGCTGTGCCATTTGCGTTTTTTCTTTCCGGTCTTCGGGTCGATCTCGCCAACGTCGAGGACGATTGCCCAATGGCCTGGGCTGCGCTCGCGAATGTGGCCTTTCATTCGTCATCCTCCTCATCAATGTGACCGCCTTCATCGATCGCCTTGAACATCATCTTCAGCATTTTCGCTCGGTCCTTGGCCTTGGCTTTGATCTCGTCTGCCGCCTTGCTGAGGTCAATGAATTCTCCGTCCGACCGCAACCGATGAACTTGCTCGGTGATGCTGTTCACCGCCAACGTCAGCTTCGCGATGTCCTGTATAAGAGAACTGTTGAAGGCAAGAGCCATCTTTCCAAGGCGCTGCCAATCGGTTTCGCCGCTTGGATTGAGTGTGTCAGTGATGACTTCCGTCCGGGTCAATATGGTCTCGTGAAGGCTCCTGGTCTGCTTGTAGATTTGATCAATCTCATCATCGATCCGCAAAGCGTTTTGAGCCAAGCGCCGGACAGCGTCTGAGCGGGTGGCAATGCGGTTTTGATATCGCCAGTCGTCGATCGATTTGAGCTCATCATCCGACATCATTATTGGTATGCGATTTTCGCGCGGCGCCTTGGCCATTTCAATTCGTCCCTTCCTATCACTGCCTGTAATCCAATACACCAACAAAATCGGCACAACAAGCACAAGTAGCGCTTGTGCGGAACGTTTTGTGAACCTACAATGAAAATCGGCACAAGTAGCGCTGATTCAAAACGGAGGTTCCAAGACAATGACACTGACTGAAGCACTCTCCCGCGCCACAGTATCGGTGCCGGAAGCCGGAAAGGTCTTTTATGATCTGGGCCGAAATGCATCCTATGACGCCGCCAAGCGCGGAGACATGCCGACTGTGACCATCGGCGGAAAGATCCGGGTTCCGGTGGCGCCCGTCGCAATCAAACTTGGCTTGCAGGTTACGGCGGTGAGGGCGGCCGCATGACCGCTAGGGCGCAGATACAACTCGCTGTAGACAACGGACCGACCGACACCGCGTGGCAGGCAATGGCAAATCAGCCGGAGCGATACGCCCCGCTGATCCGCCGACTGGCAGGCTACTACCTCATGTGCGGCGCCACTGAGAACGACTGTGATTTCCCACAGATCGGGACAGCGATCGAGTTGGCGATGCCAGGCTATGCGGAACTGACCCCAGACGAGACATATTTCGTTCGGGCCGGGGCCGTAGTGGTGATCTGCGGATATCACCCCGATGTCGAGATCGACGGCATGGCGAAGATGTGGATGGCTGATGGAGCGCCCGAATGAGCCTCATGACCGGCTGCGATCACGAGCACAGTGACGTCATCGAACAAGCCGTTGAGTGGTATGCCGCCAACTACGGCGCCTGCGAGCGGCCGATAGTGCCAACGTTGCAAAGGCGGTTCGGTCTGACCGCTCACCAGGCGATCGTCGTCATCCGTGAGACGACATTGCGCAGGGCGCGCGCCGCATGAGCAACCGTCTCCCTATCCTCGCCTCTGAAGCGAAGAAAGCACACAAGGACGTCGGCACGTTCACAGGCATGGCGGCCGTCCAGGCCCTTAAAGCCGGCGAAGTGCTTGCCGAAGCCAAGGCCCTTTGCGGGCACGGGCACTGGGCGGCGTGGCTGAGGTCGACCAGTATCTCAGAAAGGTCGGCACAGCGCTACATGCTCATGCATCGAGCCGGTCTGAAACCCGCCATCGTGGCGGATTTGGGCTTCGCCGCTGCCGAACGCTACGCCGGTCTAGGCATGAAGTTATTGCCGGCCGAGGGCGGCGCCGCTTGCCTCGTCTTCGGTGACGAAGACATCGATCACGTAGGACTAGCGTACTGGTGGCGCGCGACAGGTCCGCACGTTGTTTACTGGTGCATCCAGTTTATCGGAGAAGGCGAAGTTCTTCACCTCCACCATACGATCCCTATCTGGCTACTCGGGGCGATGGAGGTCGACCGAGTTGAGCGTCATGACCTCTACAAGCTGCAGCCAGCGACCCAGGAGGAAGCCCTCGATTTCATCACGCGGTTCGAGGATGCAGCATGATGAAAGACAATGCTGAACAGCGCGCCTTCACGTCGTGGAAACTCGACATGCTCGACGCCATGTCTGTCGACCCCGAGGTGACCGACGCTGACTTCCGCGTGGCCTTCCGAATGATGCAGCATGTCAACAGCGTGTCGCGCATTGCCTGGCCGTCGGTCGATCGCTTGGCGGTGCAGTTGGCGCGATCACGCGACAGCATCATGGCATCTACCAAGCGCCTATGCGCTGCCCTGACAAAGGACGGCCGGCCGCGCCTTCCATGGATGAGAAAGAGCCGGCCGCACAAGCGAGCAGCCAATCAATACGGCTTCATGGGAGACCGCGCGAACATGGTCTTGGATGCCATGCATCAGCGGATGGAAGACTTCGAAAACGATAAGTTTGAGGTGGCAAATCTCCAACCTCAAAACCCGTTTGAGGTGGCAAATCACCCTGGGTTTGAGGTCGCAAATCCACCCTATGTTGAGGTGGCAAATCTCCAACATAAACACCTTAATGGAACTACCTTAGAAGAACACCTTCATTCAAAGGGCTCCGAGGATTGTGAAGCTAGTGCTTACGCGCGAGCCAAGAGGAGAACTGCATGAAGCAGCTTGACCTTCTGGATTGGAACCCGCCTTGCATGCTGATCGCCTTCCCGATGGCGAAGCGTATCGGCAAGATCCGGCGTGTTGCCGAGGTGCTTTCGGCGAGGCGTGGCGCTGCGGCGACGAACTACTGGAAGCAGATGGTTGCCACTATGGGCGGGCAGATGCAACGCGCCGGCTTCGATCGAGACACGATCAATCGCGAACTGCGCGAGTTCCACGATGCCGTTCAGCGCGAGCTTTGGCTGCGATCTGGACATGGCCAGCGGCCAGGAGGCAGCGCCGCGTGACCCGGCTCCACTCTGAGAGCCGGGTCTGCAGTCGGAAATTAGTAGTCGTTGTTCTCGATAACGACGTGACGATGGCGGCGGTGCATCGGGCGGTCGTCCGAACGCTTGACGACGACGACGTCGGGACGATGATGCCTGCGCCAATGATGGCGATTGCCGTTGTCGTAAAACGCCTCGGTGCCATGACGGCGATGATGGAGGCGAGCTCCGTCCTCATTTATGACGACAGCGTCCGAACGATGGTGATGGCGGTGCTGGTTCGTGGTGAGAACGATCGCATCGGCCGACGCAATCGAAGGCGCGGCCAAGCAAAGCGCCAGCGCGCCCAGAATCAGGGTGGTTTTCATTTTCAACTCTCCAAGGAAGTAAGATGCCCTTCGGTCAATAAACACCCTTTGCAGACTTTGGTTCCTGCCTGGAGTGTTAGCCCGCTCGACCAGGCGAATAGCCGCGCCGCCTCCCTGATGGTCTCGGCCAATGAGCGGCAGATTTCACAGCCCAATAGTTTGGCCGGCTTCAACCTGAAGAAAATCTGCGGACGAATTCCGGGACACCGCGTCCTGGAACGCGTCGACGGCAGAGCCGTGGGTGACATCGACCAGCACGGCCGCCGCGGCTTGAACCTTGTCGGCCGCTTCTTCGACCTTGTCGAATCGCATCAGCATTCGATCATGGAGCATCGACAACCGGGCCGCGTGGTAGAGCACGCTGCGCTTGTGATAGTCCGAGTCCAAAGGTTCGAACAGCATCATGGTCCAGACTCCTCAACGCGCAGTTGGCAGTGCGATCTTCAGCAGTCCATTAGCAAACCTTCATTTGCCGCTTTGGTTCCGTTTGCTGCGAGTGAAGATGCATGACCTCCGGCCCGGACCCGCAACTCGACGCCTACATCGCGTCCGTTGAGGCTGCACTCGCGGATCTACGTCGATATGTCGGCCAAGCGGCTGAGCAACCGCCGGCAGCGCCAGTTGTGATGGAACCCGAAAGGCGAACGGACCTGATTGGCAGGGAGTGGATAGAGACCGGTTCGGCAGCGAGCCGGTTCGAGATTTCGAAATTCAGAGTGCTGGCCTGGTGCCAACGCGACGGCAGCTTCGGCTGGAAGCGAGGCGGTCGCTGGTTTGTCTCGATCTCGAAAGTGCAGGCAAAACTAGGCATCCGATAGCCTTGTCGTGTTTGTCGCGTTTGTCGTGTTTCGAGCCCTTCGTCTGTCGTGTTTCGTTCGGCATCTTCGGTGCATGTCCACAGCCCGAAAGTTCGAACGCAGATGAACATCCAAACCATCGTCAAGTCGTTGCGAGGAGGCCAGACGAACACGGCCGACCAGCTTCGTCAGACGCTTGACCAGATCAACATCGAAGGCCTGGAGGCCGCGGCCGAGAAACTGGAAGCCGAACGGCGCCGGGTGCTCCTCGACGGCAGCGACAAGGAACTCGAGGCGATCGAGACCAAGATCGCGGCGGCAAACCGCGACATCGAGCGCGCCTATGCGGCCAAGGCCGAATTGGAGAAGCGCCTCGAGGCAGCCATCGCTGCGGCGACTGAGGCTGAACTCTCCGACCGTTACAACGCCGCGAAGGCCAAAGCCGATGCTGCCGCCAAGTTGCTTCGGAAGGAATACCCCGACCTAGGCCAACGCCTTGTCGAACTGATTAGGGTGGTCGCCGAGGCTGACGTCGCGATCGAGGAAGCCAATAAGCGATTGCCCGAGGATGCTGCTGCGCTGTGGCCTGTCGAGGTGACGGTGCGCCGGCGCCCAGGATCGGAGGAGAAGACCCTCAGCGAGAAGGAAGTCCAGCTTTGGTGTCACGCCGGGTCTTGGGAGATATTGCCCGACAACAGGCAGGGCGAGGCCGAGAAACGCGCCAAGGAGCTTGGAGCCGAAGGGCGGCTGCCTTCCGATGGCATCATCCATATTCACGGCGGCATCCGTGCGGTCGAGCGCCGCTTCATTCGGCGGACCTATCTGCCCCGGACCAGCCCGATCCATTACTCTCCGCTGGCCAGTGTCGTGCTGCCCGGCCTCGTCGCCGGCGACCCTCCCATCTGGGAGCACAGGAACAACAGCACAGACATGCCAAGGCTTGTCCTGGCAAGGATGAGTGATCTCGCGATCATGCGGCCGATGCCGCCTGATGCCGATCAGGAACCGGTCACTCAGCTGATCGCAGTTGCCGATACGCCTGCCAAGGCCAAGGAAGAGCCTGCCACCATCGACATGGCCGAGGAGCCGTGATGATGACGAGTGTTAGCCAAACGCTCGGATTGAATACGCCGACGACCTGGACAGTTGTCGGCGTTGCCCTCGGGATGGTCGAGCGGGTCAGCCACCCGAGGGCGCCCCGCCCCCTATTGAGGTTCCCCACCGCCGTTCAGGCACACAATGGGGGGCCGCAAGGTGCGGGTTTCGCGCGTTTCCGCGATTCTGAAATTCTCGCTTTCCTATCCATAGCGGGCCGCCCGTTCGGCCTCGCACACCCTATTGCCCGACCGTTCCTGTCAGCCCGGTTGAGGCAAAAGAGCCGGATGGTTTCACAGCGGTTGCTGTCCGGCTCGTCAATCAAAGGCGCGGTCACGGCTTATCTTTTCAACGTGGCGTGCGTCGCGGCCAGGATGGTGTTGGTGCACGTCCTGGCCGCATCGATCAGAGGAAACCCCGTAGCATGATACCCAGCACGTTCTCGCCGGCATGGCGGGCCGCTGTCGAGCGCGGTGATGTCTCGCAGTTCAAGAGCCAATCCGACCTCGCCGCCTTCTTCCGCGCGACCAGTATGATTGGTGGTTGCTTCCAGGATCTTCCCGACAGCCAACAAGACAGGGTCGTTGGCCTTCGTGACCGTTTCCCGGCGGCCATAGCCGAGGCAAGGGCAGCAGCCACAAGAGAACGTGAGGCGGCCGACGGTGCGCCGCGCTACATCCTAGGCCGCACCAACCCGGAGCGCATACCGACACTCGCCGAGCTAAAGCCCGAACTCGACGCAATCGAAACAGAGATCGGCAATGTTCCGGACAAGCCGCCGAGCAAATCCGATGGTCAATCAACATGGGTCGAGGTGATCAAGCGCGTCAATGCCAAGCCTGCAAAGCGGACACGGGCAGAGATCGACGCGATGTGGACGAAGGCCACCGAGAAGGTGAATCGAGAACGCGGCTTCAACAGTCTCGCCAGAGAGATCTATGCCCGCCGCAACAGGCAGGCCTGACCGATGACGCCGGGTCCTTCCGACGCCGTACACGTGATGAGGGGACGCAAGGCGCATGTCCCTCGTAGAGATAGGCCGCGCCTAGGGGGTTCCGCCGCCAAGACCAATGCAAGCTTGGAGGCGCATGATGGACGGCAACATTGAAATTCTCGGACGGGCCGCGGCATTGGCGCGGGATGAAGGCTTTGCCGAAGGCAGGAAGCTCGGTGCAGCCGCAGAACGCGAACGCTTCAAGGCGATCGTCGACGTCTGCAAAGGCGATGGCAAGCTCCTAGTGGTGGCTCTCGATCTGGCGGTTGAGATCCCAGGCATGACAGCGGCGCGCACGGTCGAGGTGGCTCGCCGTTTCGCGAAAGCCAATTCACCGGCCAACCGCGACACGCTCCCCGATTCTCTTGCGCAAGCGCAGTTGAGGCCCTGACCATGAGCATTTGGGATCTCCACTACAACGCGTTGTATTCGTCTCCCCTGGCGGTCGACGCGGTGCTGGTCGTTGCCTGTGGTGACCCGCCCAGGACCATCCGGGCATTCGACAAGACCGCGCCCAAGACGATCAGTTTTCAGAGCGGCGATGTGCTGACCATCGCGCCGGCGGCCATGGTGCGAGCGTCCGACCTGGCCGACGTGGATCCAGCCGATCTGCGCGACGCCCAACTGACCCTGAACGGCAAGACGTGGCGTGTCGTCAATCACCAGCCCGTGCCGGCACCGACGGGCGAGGCTGGTGGCGAGATCATGTTGATGTTGTCGGAGGTCTGACCAGAATGGCCAAGCTGGGGTTCCGCTTCAACTCGCCGACTGGTGCGATCGAGCGCGCCATGAAGCGCAACCTTGAGGTTATGGCGAAGGCGGCCACAGGCGCCATGACCCAAGCCGCCACCAGCATCAAAAAGGAGGGCAGATCCGACATCGTGAGCGGCGGGTTTTCGAGGCGGTTCGCCAACTCTTTCAGGACCAACGTCTATCCGAAAACTGGAGCCTCACTCGGCGCGGCCGCTCTGGTTTTCGACACGGTCCCATACTTCGACATTTTCGAGACCGGCGGGCGCGTTGCTGGCAAGCCGATGCTGTGGCTTCCGCTGCCTTCCGCGCCCAAAAGGATAGGGCGCCAGCGCATGACAGCCGAACTCTACATCAAGAGCGTCGGCCCGCTGTTCACCATCAACCGGCCGGGCAAGGCGCCATTGCTCGCCGCCAATGTCGGGGTCTCCGCGAGAACCGGCAAGGTGGGTAAGCTCACCAGCGCCAAGCTGCGCAGGGGGGCGAGCGGTGGCGGCGCGAAACAGGCCGTGCCTTTGTTCGTCGGCGTCGATGACGTCACCCTGAAAAAGCGGTTCAACCTGCGCAGGATTACCGCCGCCCACGCTGCAAAGCTTGGCGCGTATTTCGCCGAAAAACTCAAGGACGAATTGAATGGCCAATGAGATCAAAACGCGCCTGTCCTTCGATGGTGTCGCCGACATCGTCGCCAATCTGAAGCGACTCGGCGCTGCGGGCGAACAGGCCTTTAAATCCATCCAGGCGGCGGCAAACCGCGCCGACTTCCAAAAGTTCACGGCGAGCTTGTCCAAGGCTCGTTCGGACCTCACCAGCTTCGTCAGGAACGTTGCCCTATTGGGTACAAGCCTGACCGCCGTTGCCGGCACTGCAGGGGCCGCGCTGTTCGGTCTTGCGAAATCCTCCGGCGAGGTGGCGGACCAGGCGGGCAAAAGTGCCGAAAAAACGGGACTGCAAACCGAAGCTTACACCCGCCTGGCCTTCGCCGCCGAGATGGCGGACGTAGGCAACGATCAGTTCGTCTCCGGTATGAGCAAATTAAACAGGGCGCTCGCCGAAGCCGTCAAGGGAAGCGACAAGGCTGGCGACACTATCGACGCGGCCGGCGTCAAGGTGACGAAGTTCGGCGGCGCGACCGAAAAGGCGGCCGACAAGACCAAGGCGGCCGGCAACATATTCGACCGGCTTGGCGTAAAGATAAAAGATATCAACGGCAAGCTTCGGCCGACAGAGGACATAGTTTTAGACGTCGCTGACGCCTTCGCTCGGCTGCCGGATGGCGCGTTGAAAGCCGCTTTGGCGATCGAGCTTTTTGGAAAATCCGGTGCCGAACTCTTGCCGTTTCTGAACGCCGGCAAAGCGGGTCTGCAGGATCTCGGCAAGCAGGCCGAGCAGCTTGGCATCGTGCTTACCAAGGAACAGGCCGCCATCGGTGATGCGCTGGGCGATAGCTTGGACAGCATCAAGAAGGCGGCGGCCGGTACACGGTTGCAGATGGGCCTGGTTTTCGGACCCGGCTTGACGGTGCTGGCGAATGGCTTCGCCGACGTGATCAACAATAACCGCCAGGCCTTCGTCGATATGGCGGAGGTTATCAATCGCAACGTTCTGAGCGTCGTAGGCGACCTCCTGCACCTTCTCAGCGGCAACAGCCAGAACGTCAAGAACCCATGGATCAAGGAATGGGCGGCTGCCATTGTGCAGTTCGGCAACGATGTCTCGGGCGTGTTCAACGGCCTGGTGTTGCCGGCATTCAAAGCGCTGCGCGAGGGCGCGCAATTCGTTGCCGATCTGCTTAACCGAGTTTTCGGAACGGACATCACGGCAGGCGAGCTGGCGCTCGGCGCAGCGGTCCTTTCGCTGGTCGGAGCATTTAGCCTGCTCGGCTCGATCATCGGCGTCGTTGTGTCCGGCGTCGGGCTCCTGGCCGGCTTGGTTGGCGGTATCCCGCTGGCCATCGCTGCCGCGGCTGTCGGTGCCGGAATCGCCATACGTGTTTTCTGGACTGACATCCAGGCCGGCGCCGCTGCCGCATGGCAGTTCATCACCGAAGGCGCAGCGGCGGCATGGGCGGCGATCGTCCAAGGTGCCACTGATATTTGGTCGCAGATCGTTGCTGCCTTCGGGGCCGGCCAGCAGATGGCCATTGACGCGTTCAATGCGATCGTCGAGAGCATCGCGGCGGCGTGGGGCGGTCTTATCGAGCGCCTTGGCCAGATCGCGCAACAGATCGTCGAGCGCATCGTGGGGGCCTTCCAAGGCATCACCACGCGCATCTCCGCTATCCTGAACGGCATCGTCGATATCGCCCGCAGCATTCTCGGGCGGGTCTCTGCACTCGTCGACAGCGTCATATCGAAAATCAAATCGGCGATTGAGTTTGCAAAGCAGCTCGCCGGTTTCGGCGGTGGGGATTCGGGTGGGGGCGGATCGTCGACACAAGGCTTCGCCGGCGGCGGCCACCTTGCTCACGGCCCGGGTACCAGCACCAGCGACTCCATCTTCGCAAGATTGAGCGTGGGCGAATTTGTCGTCCGGGCGGCGATCGTCAAGCAACTCGGGGCGGATTTCTTCCATGCGCTGAATTCCGGCGTCATGCCCAATATTGAAGCCTTCCGGGGGTTGGCTAAGGGCTTCAGCGTCGGCGGAGTAGCCGATCACTTCAACCGATCGATGTCGCCGCAGAGATTTGCCGTCGGCGGTCTTGCCAGCAGCCTAAATCTGGCACCATCGGTCAGCAGCGGCGCCATGACCACTGTGCGGCTCGACTTCGGTCTTGGTCCCCAAGATGTGTTCGACCTCATAGGCGAAGATCACATCGTCAGAAAGCTGCAGAATTTCGCGGTCAAGAGCGCGTTGACGTCCCTTGGCAGAAGGCCGATGCGATGAGCAATTTTGACATGCCAGACTTCGATCCCGCCACGATCCCGAAGCCCGGAGATCAGCACAACCCGAAGGTGCGGGCAAACCAGACGGCTTTTCAAGAGCGCTTCGGCGACTTCAAAAGCCGGCATGTCATGGGCCTTCATTTCGGCCCGGCGCCGAAAGGCGAGTGGGTCGGCATCATCCTGGACATGGAAGACGGTTCGACCGTCAAAGTCGCGATCCCGTTCACGCTCTGGCAGCAGTTCGGCAACGAATACGCGCTGGCCATGATGACGTCGGCCGAGATCGTGCAGATGGCATACGGGCCGGCTGGGGGCGAAGCATGATCGCCTGGCTGGCCTTTTTACTCGCATACGGCGTCGTCGCCGCCTTGACCCTTTTTTGAACCCCGAAAGGAAGACCCTACATGCCTGACCTTCTCTCAATTGCGCCACTGACTGCAACGGTGCCGGTGCGCGGCGACCAAGCGATTATTCGCGGCGTCGAGGTGCAAACGATCGCCGACCTCCTGTTCCGCTTCCCGGACTTGCGAAAGATGTGGGCGCGCGGCAATTTCCAGATCGAACCGCTGCTTGGCATGTCTGACACTATCATCGCCGCGTTGATCGCGGCCGGCTGCTCGAACATCGACGAGGCGAATGCAAAGAACCTTTCTCTGGATGAGAAGGCCGAGTTGCTTGCTGCAATCGTGCGCGTGACGATGCCGCGCGGTGCTGCCCCTTTCGTGGCGGCGTTGACCGAAATGGCGGGCACGGTCGGCGGCGGAGCATTGCCCACGGTGCGGGCTACGACCTCGCCCAGGCCATCGAGAGGCTGATCGCCGAAGGGCACTCTCCGGCCGAGGTCTGGCGCTACACCCCGCGCCAGATCGTCGGCTTCATCGGATTCGCAGCCAGGCGTCGCAACCACGATGCGGCGGCAACGCTTGCGCTCGGCGCCTTGGCAGCACGCGGCGATCCGAAGGATTTGAAGAAACAGATCGCTGATCTCGACCGAGAGTGAAGCAACCGATAGGGCGCTCTGCCCTTAAGGAGGTTGAATTGAAAATCACTGTGTTGGAATTGCCTTCCCACGTCGAACTTGTCGTGGATGATACTCCCCCGTTATGCCGCAAGACGGACAGCGGATGGGCAATTTGGTGGGAAGATCCTCCCAAACTAGCATCGTCCCTTCAGCCGACGGCTCGATCTCAATTGGGATCGGCTGTTGGCAACTCGGATTCAGACAACTGACGGTCAGATGCCACGCGTTTTGAAACGCTATTTTGCTTTGCACCTCGCGAAGGGAGGCGGCGAGCATATGCAAGGCAGCTTCCATTGATGCATTGGCTTGGTCTTTCGATTGTCCGTATCCTAGCGCCTTCAGCATCAGGCAGTGGCAATCTGATTGGCCGAAGAACGTCTTCAGGGGCTCGATTGTGAGTTCGTATTGCATCGGAACACGCCAGGTCACGGGCGCAGCAATGTTGTCCCAAATTTCTTTTGCCAACGCGATGTGATTTTCGGCACTCCTATTGAGGCGTCCATCGTCGAAAGCAGTGACAACAAAGGCCCCTGACTGCCATCTGAAGCCGCTCGGGTCATTTTCCCCGCGGTCAAAAGCATGGTGCTCACACCCGCTGGAAAGGATTGGAGATCCAGGAGCCGCCAGTTCGCGGAGCACCGCTTGAAGAGCTGTGCTATCGGCAGCCTCCTTGATTCCTGAGACGAGATCCGGCCTGCCTCTCAAGTCAACCCAGCCATAGTTTCGCGTTCCATCTGGCCGAGCACCGCTCGGACCGTACGGAATCATTGTCTCGGGCTTGTGGATACGGGCAATCGTGTAACCGGGCCCTTGGTAAAGAATTTCGTCGTCCATCGGCACTTATCTCCATGCCTTCCGCCAGCCGGCCGCCATCGCCTCAGCCTCGCTACAGAACCACCGCTCGCCGAACTCGGGCCGGATGCGCGTGCGCGAATAATACTTCTGGCCGGGCACGTGGAAGATATGTTCCCCCGTGTCGATACTGACGTTGCCCTTGATGTTGCATCCAGCGCCTGTGGACAAGAGAGAGGCGCTTGGAGATGCATCGATCTGCACAAGGCTGGGAGCCGCGCCGATGATGTCGGGGTTCTGCGAGAGGAACACGGCCAAAGGCACAAAGATCAGCGCGAGCAGATACGCTGGTCGCAATATGCGGCGGCGTCGCTTCCTGGCGCTGCGCCAGCGGTCAGCCTGGTCGGCCCCGATATGCTGCTTCTGGAATTTGCCCACTGTCTCACTTCCCCGGCGGGGAAGATGCGGCCGTTCTAATAAATAGTCCAGAGAGCGTCGTGCGGCGCCTTAGAATACCGTCGTCATTTTAGAATGAAGTAGAGCGGAACGAGCAACGCGAATGCAGCGACACCCGTGAGAAACAGGTTTGTGGTCATGTCGTGTGGCCCCCCGGCCAATTTTCATCGGCCATACAGCCACGCAATTTAGCTCAAATGCAAGTGACCTCACTCCAGGCCAACCGATCTATTGCGCATAAGCCGCGACTTATGCAATATCCCCGCGTTCTCACAGCGAGGCGCGGCATGCTGGCACGGACGGTCCACCCTTGCGATATCCACGCCATAGCCCGCATGTGCGGCGTCAAGCTCCACAATAGCGCTGACAACCGGTCGAGCGGCCGCAAGCCCGGCCATTGCTACTGCAAGCCGACGGTGCGCGCGATCGGGCGCCGGCATGGCGAGCAACACCTGGCCATGGTGCTGAAGCTCATCAACTCGACTGACAACGGCCATGACCTTCATGCTGCGACGCTGCAGGCGGTCTCAGCGGTGCTCCTGACTGGTGAGGTGGTGCTCAATGCTGCTCTGTTCCTGGCCATGGATGAAATAGACCTGGGCAAGCTCAGGACGGCCGCCAAGGCGCTGCCAGGATCGACGGCCGACGTCATGGCCGGCGCACTGCTGGCGCTGCTCACAGGCCCTGCAATCGCGAGGCGCATCGCATGTTAGCCAGGACCCCTTTCACCGAAATTGAGATCGAGGGCATCGGCACCTATCGGCTTCCGAACCAATGGCAAAGCCAGCGGCTGAGGCGCCTTCGTGGTGAGGAGCGCCACACCGCTGTCCTGGCAACAGGTTGCGGGATGTCGGTGCGCCAGTTCAACAAGCTGCCGGCCGACAAGCAAGCCGAGGTGCACAAGGCCTATCTCGCTCTTATGTCCCCGAGCAATGTCGCGCCGCTGGCAGATCCCGTGCCGGCCAACACTCGAGCAATTCCCCGCGGGCACTTGTCCGACGGGCAGAAGCTGGCGATCGGCCGCTGGCTGCTGCACCACAAGGCAAAATTGCCGCACGGCCATTTTGGACCATGGGTCGAGAAGCAGGAAGGTCTCTGCCGATCGATGGCGCATCAGTGCATGGCGATGGCGAGGAACTGCTACGAAGGCACGGAGGCCGCGGAATAGCGCATCGGCACCTACGGCCATTGGTTCAAAACCTCCATTTGGTCACGCAAGCATGCCGCGTCCGCCCCTACTATCGCAACCAACCCCGCCGCGGCTCGTTTGACCTTTGCTGGTTGATCCCAGCTACTACAGACCCTTCCCGCTGCCGAAAGGTGGCGGGCTTTTTCGTGCATTAGCGGAACCCGCGTTGGCGCTAAAGGGCTTGGGTCCGACCAAAGCCCAATGCCGAAGCGCAAAGGTCTGACCCGTGAAACATTGGAGTTCTTTACACGTTTGATGCAGCTGACGATCAACAGTCCCCTCATCGTCGGTTGGTTGATTACCCGCCACGGCTCGCTTGGCGTGGCGGGTAATCATCACGGATGAGCGAATGCAGCCTGGTGAGATCATTGCAACCCGTTCGCAACAGGGTTTGCCGGCCTGGCGCCATCGTCAAGAATTAGGGCAACCTAATTTTCTGCCGCCCATGAACGATAATCAGCCGCCCAACAGGCTGGGACACGAGCCGCCGCAGGGATGGCAGAGCCCAGGGGTGCTTCTCGCAGCCGCCGCTCTGGTCTCATCCTTATGCGCCCTACTACTGGCATCTTGGATGTCAGGTTGAGCGCTCGGCGCGCCTACCTTCCAACGTTGGCTAAGCTTTAATGCTGGGCGCCGGCGGAATCCTCGTCGAACTCAATGTCAGCTTGTCGACGGTCTTGACAATGGCGGTGGCCAAAGCGGCGGCTTCATGCATGAGCTCCGGCCCATAAAGACCATTTACCGCTTCCTCGCTCGGAAGAACGCCAGGCGGACAATGATCCTCGATTGTTCGCCGGATCAGCGTTAGCGCCGCTCTGCACTCTTCTGTGTCTATCGTCGGCATGCACTGAAACATGCAGGATGGCTAAAATGTTCCGGAACCATTTTAGCGCGCGCTAATTGAATCGCACTATGCGAGTCAGCGCATGCCTCTGAAGTTCATCAAGCCCATGGAACCCGAGCTGGTCGACACGCCACCGCAAGGCGACGAATGGCTCCATGAAATCAAATTCGACGGGTATCGCACCCAAATTATCAAGGATGAAAACGGTATACGGCTGTTCACCAAGAATGGTTACGACTGGACCGGCCGCTACATCGAACTTGCCGGAGAGGCGGAGGCGATCGAGGCGGAAAGTTTCATCATCGATGGCGAGACAATCACGGTCAACGAGGCCGGCCTCTCCGACTTCCGCGCCCTGCAATCAGCCGTTACCCGCCGTAAGCCGTCGCGCGACCTGTATTTGGTGGCGTTCGATCTCCTGCACCTGAACGGGCACGACCTGCGCAACATGCCGGTGGAAGACCGCCGCGAGATCCTGCAGGAACTGATTCCAGCCGTTGGCCGCATTCAGATCAGCAAAGCCATGCCCGGCACTGGCGACGCGGTTTATCACCTGGTCGACAGGGCAGGGCTGGAGGGCATGGTCTCGAAGCGCAAGGGCAGCATCTACCGCAGCGGGCCGACGATGAACTGGCGCAAGATCAAGTGCTATGCCGAAAAGGAAATGGACATCATTGGCGTGCAGCGCGAGGCGGGAAAGCCCGCGATGGTGCTGATGGCCGACAAAGGTCGCTATGCCGGCGGCGCTTTCGTTGCCTTTAAAGCCGACAAGCGCCAGCGCCTGTGGGATCGCGTGCAAGGGAAAGTCGGCGGACCAGTGCCCATCGGTCTAAAGAAAGAAAAGGCCGAATGGCTTAAGCCTGGTCTGGTCGGTCGCGTGCGGTTCCTGAAGGGCGAGGAGAGACTCCGCCATGCCAAGCTGCTCGATTTCCGGGATAAGCAATAGACAGCGCTTGCCAGCCCAAAGCAGATGAGGAATATAATCCTCCCGTTGCGGCGATCACCCTCTAACGGAGTTCGCTACCATGGCTAGGTCAAAACCCTCAAAGCAGTTATCGCAGGCTGAAATCGAGCGCTTTCTCGTGGCGGCAGAAGCGCTGCACCTGAGCATCATCAAGCCATTCATATCGCCGCATTGCGACCACTACCGGGCAACGCATGTCTTGCACGAGGTGTTGTTGAACACCGTGCGGCAAGTCACCGGGAAGGAAGTCGAGTTCATCCAGTGGCACACTACAGGTCCGGTTAGACCGGCTGCCGCAGAGTAGCCCGTTTGGGCGGCTATATGTATGCAGGGCTTTAAGCGGCGATAAGCTTTCCGCCAGCGTGATGGTCGGGGCCGCCATTCGATGCGAACAAACGCGCAATGCGAGCCCACAGCGAAACGGGATCCCGGGCCGCCTCAGTCTTCATTTTCTCAACTTTGAAGTCATCGGCGAGGTTCAGGAAAACCAAGCCGAAAACTAGGCTGGCCATCACATGATGAGTCTGCCGTGCAAGCGCCGGATTGGCACGGCCGAGATTCTTCATTGACTGGGAAATAGGATCCATCCCGTCGTCTTCCGCAGAGGGAGCGTCCTCCTGTCCGTTGACTTGGACGAGAAAGGTCTCGGCAAACGACTTGCCGCGCTTCTTGTCCCCATAAGCCGCAAGCAAAACCAAGATGGCCTGTCGGATCGGCTTAGGAGTGTTCTTGTCGTCAAGCACCGTACCGGCCGAGCTGAACGATTCGAGCAAATCTTCGCGCACGTCGGCGAGGAACTCACACTGATGCTCCAACTCTGTCTTGCGACGGAAAAAATGCACGCCAGCGCCGGCTGCCAAGCCGACAAAGCCGTAGGTAAGCGACGCAGGGTCAAAGCTCATCAGCGCACCTCATTGTGGTCGGGTGTCCCTAAACAAATCGGCTATCTCGTCCTTGGTTGCATGGTCTGCAAGCGTTTTCTGCGCTTTGATCGTGGCAGCTTCTTGGAGGTTCCGCAATCGCTCGCGAGATTGAATGGACAAAAGGGCGTAGCGGAGTAGCACCCATACAGCGGCGAGAACAACGGCTATTCCAGCGGCGCCCCCTAGGCCGACTCCCTCCACCATACCGCCAACGGAGAGGACCGCGATAAGGGCAAACGCGATGAAATCTATGTTGCCCTTGCCGGCCTCAACGATCGCCTTAAGGGTCTCTTCACCGAACGCCATTCGCAGTCTGCCCCCCAGCACGACCCTTTTTGTCTGATTCCGGCCGAGAAATCTATCAGCCAATAGTCCGTTCAATCGTGACCTTCTTCCCGCGGGAAAGAGCGACAAGCAACCCGAGAATGATGTCGCCGAACAGCCAGAGCCAAAGCAGCATCCCGACCGCGAGTGTCCCGCCTATGGCAGTGCCGGCCTGAGATGCAGCGTCGGCCGTCGCCTGGTAGTGCTCACTGGAAATCTTGATGGCGTAGAATATCCACAGACCCATCAGCGCGTTGAAGGCGAGGAACATCCACCAGAAGATCATTCCGAAGAAACCGCGCTTGCGGGTTTCCGTACGTTCAATTCGTGACATAATTTTCCTCTTCCCTTTAAAAAGACTCGACGCTGCCGTCCTCATAGACAATTCGCTTAACGGCAACTTCGGTCTTGGCCGTACTTGCGGTGACTGGACCGATAAGCCTGCTGTACGGATCATCGTGGATGAACGGATTGTCTTCCCAAAAGAAATACGTGTTGCTCGCCGTGGACCCGCCAGGTGGGATGCTTATGTCCAGCTTGCTGTCGTTCACCAAAATCTCGTCGCCGAACGCGTCCTTGATGGTGATCAACATGGCCAAGGCTGAGACACGCTTCGCAGACGAATTTTCAAAGGATAGATATAATTCGATCCTTGGATTATAGATACTTCGCCTCGTGTCCTCCATCTGAACATTGAAGCGTGCTCTGGCCAGTTTAACCGGAGAGTCAGCCACGTTCATCGCCGGCTCAAGTTTGAGCGGCGCCGCTGTTCCATCGGCCTTGAGCGCATCGTAACAAGTTAGTCTGTCTGCGTCGGCGACCAGCTGTCGACAATTCTCTATGTGTTGAAACGACTGGGCATTAGCGCCGCCAACGAATACTAGCGAAAAGATCGCCGAAGCTACCTTGAACATCCCATTCTACTCCCCACCACCACGAACATTTGCGCAATTGGTTGCGCAAAGCAATCCGCCGACGGCGGATCATGATGGGGAGGAAGTCCGGCCGCGCGGAGAACTAGTCTATTTTGCCGCCCTTTTTGAGCCTCACACCGGCGCCGCCGCCATTCTCGGGGATGAACTCAACGCCGGCGGCCTCCAGTGCTCGGGCCAGCGCCTCCTTTGTCAGCACACGCGGTTCACGCGCACCACGTTCGAAATCGACTATGCTTCGATGGCTGACCTTGGACCGCTCCGACAGCATTTCCCTAGACCAATCGACTAGAGCGCGAGCCGCCCGGCATTGTGCTGAAGTGAGCATGAACCTTCCTAAGTTGCAAAAAACATGTTGACACAGAATGCGCAGAGTTGCAAAAAACATGTGCATTCTTGGTTAACATCGCACTGGAGAAAGTCAATGCCGAACACTCACGTTCCGGCCGCCGGCGAAGCTATGCCCGGCGCCGAGGTAATGCCTATCATCGGGCGCTTTTCCCGCCGGCCGATCGTGATCATGGGTGACGTCACGATCGCCGCGGCCGCAATGCAGATCGAGCGAGACGCCGCCTCGATCGCCTCTTCCTTGGCGATGATCCATGGCGGACGGTGCCGCGTCCAGATCGATCATGAGACCGGATTTGTTTTAGTCGTGCGGAGGTCATCATGACCGCGCACACACCTATCCTGCAGCCTCTAGGCATGCCGAAGGGGATGGACCCGCGCATATGGCGCCAATCGGTCGAGACGCGCCTGAACGACCTCCTAGACCGCGCCATGGCCCTGATCACCGCGCTCGACATGATGGAAGTCGATTGCGACCTCGAGGACACGGCCGACGACGAGCCGTCCCTTGGCTGGGGACATCGCGCCGGGCAATCGTTCCTGTCTGCCACCGCGCCGAACCTGCCTCCCGGCGACGTGCTCGACCTCGAGTTGGACAACTGCGACGACGAGGAGGGCGGCGATCTGGAGGGTTACTGTCCCGGTGACTATGGCGAAGTCATCATGTGGCCGGATGATCTGGAATCGCAAGAGACGCTGGTGAGGAGCGGGCTATGACCGCGCCAAAACTCTCCGCGGCGATAGAGCCGAACAACGACATGATAGTCGTGCCGTTCCACTACGCCTACCGCAACATCTTCGGCATGATGCCTATCCGCGCCGACGTCGATTTCATGCTCGTCTCGCCGTCGAGCTATGACCCGAAGCACTACCCGCCAGGCTCTTGCATTCAATAGTCCGACGCCCGATCAATTGGCCCGCCGCCTCACGGTCGCGGGCCTCTATTCTTTGTGTTGAACGATGTAGCTATTGCTGATGGCTTTGCTCCCAACGCCCCGCGTGACAACAACGGTGGTGTACCCGGCGGGCAGTGAACCGGTGACAGTCTCGTCGACAGGATGGCAACGTCCGACGATTTCCCCATTTGGCGCACCTGCGAGCCTGTCTTTCAGAGATGCCAGACATACGTCAAGCGACGCATATGTGGTCGGCGCGGCCTCAATGGGCTTGCAGACGGCAGGCTCGCCAGGGCTGCAAGATAGTAAAAGCAGTACTGCTGCGGTTGCCGGATCCATTGTCAAAGCTCCACTGAGACGAGCCTCAACGCCGATAGACGGCCTTTGTTGCACAGACAGCCCCGGCGGCGGCCCCTCTATTTCGCAAGCGAGTCGCCGGACAGCTCAAAAACCATCGGCTCGCCTCTGAAATCGGAATAGCGAATCCATTGGGGCGAAATCGTAAAGAGTTGCGCCCCTTGCTTTAGAAACTCCGCTTCAAGCGGACAGTTGGCAACGTGAGCATCTCTCAACCGCTGCAATTCGTTAGCCTTGGCAGGTCGGGCCAGGCCTTCAATTTGAACCGTCACGTTTTCGTCCCAGCCGATCACCATGGCGATCCGACTGTCTCGTTTAATATTTGCCAGCTTCCGACTTCCGGGAAAGCTGTCGAACACGATGTTGAGGTCGTCGCCCAACGTCACCTGAATGACGGCTGCCTCTGGAGACCCGTCCGGATGCACGGTGCTGATAGCCCCAAGCTTATGCCTAGCCAGAAAATCCCGAACAAGTTGCCGTCGCTCGTCCCCGTGCATTAACGTGTCCTCCCCGCGCGAATGCCGCGACGTTACTACTGCACCCAATCCGTTCTAGCTGGACGCCCGCTGCCTCACGGCGGCGGGCCATTTTGGGCCTAATTGTCGTATTCCTTCAAAAGCCCTTCAAGCTCAGCCTTCAATTCCTTGTTGTCTGCGAGGATGGTGTCTGTCGTGTCTACAGACGGCCCATTGTCATGCTTCGAGTAGAAGCGGGCCTTTCCAGCTTCGATCATCTCGATCCGGGCGTTCAAACTGACCACCTCTTTCTTCATCCAGGCGATATGGTTTTCTAACATGGTGGCCATTCTGCTTCTTCCTCCGTTGTTCCCTCTGCCGAAAATGGCGGGCGTTTCAATGGCTGGCGTTCGACTTCCCCTCGCTTACTCCGGTGTCGTAAACCAGCGCCGCAGCTAGGGTGCTAGTCACGGCAGCTCCGATCAACAGGCCGCTACGTTCACTCATTCCGAGGGCCTGCAGCAGAAAGCCCAAGCCGGCGCAGCCAACCAACGTTGCGATGCCGCACGCCACGGCATATTGCCACCCTGACTTGTTCAAAAGCTTCCCTCCCATGTCGCGTCCATGTCGCACGGACTAGCCGATACTCGCAGGAAACCCTTGGAAATCAAATGCACGAACAGGCAGCGAACAAACTGCTACACTTTTTGCAACGCAACGCTACGGTATGAGGCGGGACGGTGTAGCACGTTGGCGCCCTCGCCATAGCGCAAAGCCATGACAGGCAAGGATTTGGCAGCACTAGAGGGGAAGGGCAGGGACGCCGTCGAGCGAATTTCAAGACCGGTGCCTTAAACCGCTCGGCCATTCCTCCATCGTGGTTTTTCAACCATTTGGGCAGCGCGGGGCCAACTCGTTTGGCCTGCGGCACCGGATTGGCACCGAAGGCGCTCCCGGCTGGTTCACGCCTCATTCCTGTAAAGCGGCATTGAGGGCTGCGTCAACCACCACTGTGTCGGTTCCTGCCGTCCTGGCAGGCTCTGAGTTTGTCGGAATCGAGCACCGGAACTCGCTATCCCATTGGTGCATGATGAAGAAGGAGCCCGCCGACTGGCGATGTACAGGTTTGCGCGCGAACACAAAAAGCCTGACGCTGGAGGGCTTTCGTGCAGGCCCAACCGAGGGCGCGACCTACCGACCAAGCCATCCTCGGAATTGGGCGGAGGGAATCCCTACGGGTCAGCCTCTTGGGACAGCTGCGGTATCCCGCAGAATTTAACTTTCGCCAAGGGAACAGCTACTGGTGAGGAAGGCCGAAGCTGCAAATCGGCTCCGGCCTGTACGGTCCTCAGTCTTTGCAATTTTCGTCCGCCTTTGCCGCCGCGGCCTTATCACCGTGCTGCTGCGCCTCGATGTCCTGCTGCGAGGTTGCAAGGTTTTTGTCGCCGCCGCCTTCAGCGCCCGCCAATGGCATCGTGGTGCCATCCTTGGCGGCTGGCTTGTTCGCGTTGCCCATGGCCTTCGGAGTCTCTAAAGGCGCGTGGGTTCCATCTTTCGAAATACCGGCGGTCTGTCCGGCATCGGTCCCGGTGTTCGAAGCTGACTTGTCCGGACATGCGGCGATCGCAGACCCGGCAGAAAGCGACATCGCGATCGCGACCATCAATGAAGTCATTTTCATCATGCTCGTCCTTCTGTTCGAGTGCCCTGCGGATGAAACTAGCGGCGCATTTCTTTGTTCCGGCGGTCGGTCCGCTGCCCGACAAAGCCCGGTCAACCGGCAGACACGGCGGGCAGGAGCGAAGCCAGGCTTTCTGTGGCAGAGGGCATCACATCTCTCGCGTGGAAGCACGAAAACCGTTACTTTTCAGAGAGCTCTTACGGCGGAGACGCCACAATCTTGCCCGGTTGCGGCCACAATCGGTTAATACCGTGATAAGCAATTCCTGCGCACAAAGGATCGGGGTTTTAAGCGTCGTTGGTATTGTCGGGTGAGTGTTTTGGCTCCTCTGGTGGTTGAACGTGACGCCTTGAGTTGAGACTGAAGGGGACATCAGGAAAATGCAGGCTGTGACGCCACCGCGTCTTCGTCGCGCTGCTACCGTCGCGTTGTTCGCCATGTCGGCCGCCTTGCTGGCTGCCTGCGCGTCGCAGCCTGAGCCGAAAGCGATGGTCAACAAGAAGACCCGCTCCAAGGAATATTTCGCCGAATCCGAATATGGCGTGAAGGCAAGCCCGCGTGTGATCTCCCGGAACGGGCGCATCCAACGTGGCGGCGGCAGGGATCAGCTTGGCAAACCCTATCAGGTCCGCGGCAAGTGGTATTACCCGAAGGAAGACAAGCGTTACGCCAAGGTCGGCCTCGCCTCCTGGTATGGCGACGCCTTCCATGGCCGGCTTACCGCCAATGGCGAAGTCTATGACATGACCCATCTGACGGCGGCGCACCCGACCATGCCGCTGCCAAGCTATGCCCGCGTCACCAATCTCAAGACCGGCAGTTCGGTCATCGTTCGCGTCAACGATCGCGGCCCATATCACGAAGGCCGCATCATCGACGTATCGGAGCGCGCTGCCCAGATGCTTGACTATGCCAACACCGGCACCGCTCAGGTAAAGGTCGAATATGTCGGCCGCGCGCCGCTCGACGGCGATGACGACCAGTATCTGATGGCCTCCTATCATCCCGGCAACAGGGCGCCGGACCCGTCGGATGGACTGCCGACCGGCGTCATGGTCGCCATGAACGGGCCGTCGCCAAGCCTGCCTGCCGGCACTGCTGCCGTGCCGTTTCCGGGCCAGTTGACCGATTCCGGTTCTGTCCAGCCGATCATGTCGACGCAGTCGTCGGCCTATGGCGATCTGGCGCTTCCGGATTTCGGCCCGATCGTGCCGGAGCGTCCGCAGATCAATCTGCCGCCGCAATCGCCGTTTGCCGTGGCCTCGCTGTCCTATGCCGACGAGCGGGTCGAACGCGCCTCAAATGCCTTCGCCGCGATGGGTGGCGACGGCATGTCGCCGGCCGATGTGCTCCAATCATGGAAACGGCAGCCGCCAACGGCCGGTCCGTCCACTGACTACGTCGCGGCTGGTTCGTTCGAGGATGCAGCGGAGGCCAAGCGTGTTGCCGCTCAGCTTGCCGCATACGGAAAGATCGAGATCCAGCGTTCGGAACTCGATGGCGAGGATTGGTATTCGGTCAATCTCTATCCCGATGGCCACCGCAATCTCGATGATTTGCTGCAGGCTGCCTGGTCGCATGGCGCGCCCGATGCACTGGCTGTGCGCAACTGAGCGCAAGCCTGGTGGGATTTCCGCTGCGCGGTTGATCCGCCGCGCAAAAAGCCTGATACTTTTCGCGGGCTTGCCGGCGGTGCCGGCCAACGGGTCGAACATCATGCAATTTCGCTTGCTCCCGCCTCTCGCCGGGCTTCTGGTTTTTGGCTTGCTGCTGTTTTTCCAGGCTCCGGCCGGTGCACAGCTGTTCGAGACCAAGGCCGCGCAGGCCTTCATGATCGATGCCGAGACCGGGACGGTGCTGTTTTCCAAGGAGGCCGACAAGCGGATACCGCCGGCCTCGATGGCCAAGCTGATGACCATGGAAGTGGTTTTCAACGCCATCAAATCCGGCCGCCTAAAGCTCGACGATACGTTCGTGGTCAGCGAGAACGCCTGGCGCAAGGGTGGTGCGCCTTCGGGAACATCGACGATGTTCGCCAAGCTCAAGTCGTCGATCCGGCTCGAAGACCTGATTCAGGGCGTGACCGTGCAGGCGGCCAATGACGGCTGCATCGTCATCGCCGAAGGCATGTCGGGATCCGAAGACAATTTTGCCGCGCAGATGACCGAACGCGCCCGCCAGATCGGCCTCAAGACGTCGACTTTCGTCAATTCGACCGGCCTGCCGGCGGATGGCCAGCAGACGACCGTGCGCGAGCTGGCGCAGCTCGCCCTGCACCTGTGGCGCGAATATCCGGATTTCTATCGCTATTATGCCCAAAAGGATTTCACCTGGAACAAGATCTCACAGAGGAACCGCAATCCGCTGCTGGCGATGGACATCGGCGCCGACGGCCTGGCAGTCGGGGCGAGCGAGGCAGCCGGTTTCGGCATCGTCGGTTCGCTCAGCCACAATGGCACCCGCGTGATCGCGGCGATGAGCGGGCTGGCCTCGGACAAGGAGCGCGCCGAGGAAGCGCGAAAGCTGCTCGACTGGGGTGTCCGCTCCTTCGAGAAGACTGAAATTTTCGCCAGGGACGAGGTGGTTGGAGAAGCCCAGGTTTTCGGCGGCGCCAAATCCGGGGTGACGCTGAAGGCAAAGGGACCGATCGACATCTTCCTGCCGATCACCAACCGCGACAAGCTGACGGCCAGGATCGTCTATGACGGCCCGGTTGCAGCACCGGTGGAGGAGGGGCAGCCGGTGGGTGCGCTGCGCGTCTGGATCGGCGATACGCTGAGCCAGGAGACGCCGCTTTTCGCAGCCGAATCGATCGGCGTCGGCACGCTGCCGCAGCGCGCGCTCGATGCCGTCAAGGAACTGGCGGTCGGCTGGCTGCGCTAACGCATGTCGCTCAAAACCAGCCATGGTTTTGGGGAACGGCATGCATAAGGGCAAAAAATTGACGGCATGGACGTTTGACCCAACGCGGACTATCTAGAGCGCTACAATCCCATTCAGCCATGGACAAGAAGGCCTCTCGGTTGGCACGCGGTTTTTTCATCACCTTCGAAGGCGGCGAGGGGGCAGGCAAGTCGACGCAGATCGAGCGGCTGGCCAGGAAGATGCGCGCCAAGAAATACGACGTGCTGCTTACCCGCGAACCCGGCGGCTCGCCGGGCGCCGAAGCGGTCAGGCACGTATTGCTTTCAGGCGCCGCCGAACCGTTCGGGCCGAAGATGGAAGCGCTGCTGTTCGCCGCCGCGCGGTCCGATCATGTCGAGCAGGTGATCCGGCCGGCGGTCGAGCGTGGCTCCATCGTGCTTTGCGACCGCTTCCTCGATTCCTCACGCGTCTATCAGGGCGTCACCGGCGGCATCGATCCGGCATTCATGGATGCGCTGGAACAGGTCGCCATCAACGGCATGATGCCGGACATGACGCTGATCTTCGACATCGACCCAGCGGAAGGCCTGAGGCGCGCAACGCTGCGGCGCGGCGCGGAGGCAGTCGCCGACCGTTTCGAAAAGGAGACGCTGGCGATCCACCGGGCCCGCCGCGAGGCGTTTCTGGCGATCGCCAAGGCCGAGCCGGAGCGCTGCATCGTCGTCGACGCAGCCGCCGAGCCCGACGCGGTTGAGAACGTCGTCACCGCGGCAGTGTTCGCGGCGCTGGCGGCGAGAGCGCCGGCACGCGACAGGCAGGCGACGCCGGCATGATCTTCGAGCGCATCGCACCCGAGCAGCACGACACGCTCGACGGCGTGCCGGAGCCCTCCGAAACGCCCCTTCTGGTCGGGCACGGCCAGGCTGCAGGCGTGCTCACCGCCGCCTATCGCGCCGGCAAGCTGCCGCATGCGCTGATCTTTTCCGGGCCAGTCGGCATCGGCAAGGCGACGCTCGCCTTCCACCTTGCGCATCATCTGCTGAAGCACCCGGATTTCGCGCAGGCGCCGGAAAGCCTTGCCGCTCCCGATCCGGCGTCGTCGCTGTTTCGCCAGATCGCCACCGGGGCGCATCCTTCCGTGCTGCACCTGACCCGGCCGCTGAACGACAAGACCAAGAGTTTCAAGACGGTCGTCACCGTCGATGAGATCCGCAAGGTCAGCCGCTTCCTGTCGCTGACCTCGCATGACGGCAGCTACCGGGTCGTCATCGTCGACCCCGCCGACGACATGAACACCAATGCCGCCAATGCCTTGCTGAAAAATCTTGAAGAGCCGCCGGCACGGACGCTGTTCATCCTGATTGTCCACGCGCCGGGCAGTCTGCTGCCGACGATCCGGTCGCGCTGTCAGGTGGTGCGATTGAACCCGCTCGACGCCGACGACCTGATGACGGTGCTGGAAACGACCGAGCCGGCGCCGCCTGAGGATCCGGCGGCGCGCGCGGCACTGGCCGAGCGGGCAGGGGGCAGCGCCCGCACCGCGATCCTCTTGACGCAGTATGGCGGGTTGGAGATCGCTTCGACGCTCGACGCTCTGGTCACCGGGAAAAAGAGCGATGTCGGCGGCGCGTTCCGCCTCGCCGAAGCCGTGGCCGGCCGCGATCAGGCGATCCAGTTCGATATCTTCAACCGCCGGGCGCTAGACCTGTTGTCGGACGCGGCAAGTCAGGCAGCACTGGCTGGCGATCTCGCACGAGCCAAAACGCTGTCGGACACTTGGCATGAGGCGCTGGACGCTATATCTGAGACCGATACTTACAATCTCGATAAGAAGCAGCACGCCTTGATCATGATCGACCGCCTGAATTCTGCAATGCGAATGTGACTGGGTTTCCTGGATCGGGATGGCAAATGCTGCCTCGATACGATATCCACCGCCACGCCTTTCCATTCAGACATTCATGACGGTTCATTCATGTCACGCGACAAATTCTACATCACCACCCCGATCTTTTATCCGAACGGCAAGCCGCATATCGGCCACGCCTATACGGTCATTGCAACCGACGCCCTGGCACGCTTCCAGCGCCTGGACGGCAAGGACGTCTTCTTCCTGACCGGCACCGACGAGCATGGCCTGAAGATGCAGCAAACGGCCGAGAAGGAAGGCATAACGCCACTGGCGCTGGCCGACCGCAATTCGGCGATTTTCCGCGCAATGACCGAGGCGATGGGCGGCTCGAATGACCAATACATTCGCACGACCGAACCGCGCCACTACGAATCCTGTCAGGCGATCTGGAAAGCGATGGCCGCCAATGGCGACATCTATCTCGACCGCTATAGCGGCTGGTATTCGGTGCGCCAGGAAGCCTATTTCGACGAGAGCGAGACGACGCTCGGCGACGACGGCGTGCGCCGCGAACCGCTTGGGTCGCCGGTCGAATGGAACGAGGAAGAAAGCTATTTCTTCCGGCTTTCCGCCTATCAGGACAAATTGCTGGCGCTTTATGAGAGCCAGCCCGACTTTGTCGGTCCGACCGAGCGCCGCAACGAGGTGCTCAGCTTCGTCAAGTCGGGGCTGAAGGATCTGTCGATCTCGCGCACGACCTTCAAATGGGGCGTGCCGGTGCCAGGCGACGACAACCATGTGATGTATGTCTGGGTCGACGCCTTGACCAACTACATCACCGCCGCCGGCTATCCCGACACAAAGGCCGAGCAATGGCACTATTGGCCGGCCACGCACATCATCGGCAAGGACATTGTCCGCTTCCATGCGGTCTATTGGCCGGCATTTCTGATGTCGGCGGGCATCGAGTTGCCAAAGCGCGTTTTCGCGCATGGCTTCCTGTTCAACCGCGGCGAGAAGATGTCGAAATCTGTTGGCAACGTCGTCGATCCATTCGCGATGGTCGAGCACTACGGTCTCGACCAGGTGCGCTACTTCTTCCTGCGCGAGGTGCCGTTCGGTAACGATGGCAGCTACAGCCATGACGCGATCGTCAACCGCACCAATGCCGATCTTGCCAACGGCCTCGGCAACCTGGCGCAGCGCTCGCTGTCGATGATCGCCAAGAACTGCGGCGGCGTGGTGCCGCAGCGCGGCGAGCTGACGGATGCAGACAGAGCGATCCTGGATCAGGCCGCCGCCGCGCTCGACACCGCGCGCAAGGCGGTCGCCGAGCAGGGCATCCATCTGGCGCTGGCAGCGATCTTCGGCGTGGTGGCGGAAGCCGATCGCTACTTCGCCGGCGAGGCACCATGGGCGCTGAAGAAGACCAACCCGGCGCGCATGGAAACGGTGCTATGGACGACCGCCGAAGTCGTGCGCCGCGTGGCGGTGCTGTGTCAGCCCTTCACTCCGGGCTCGGCCGCGAAACTGCTCGACCTGCTGGCGGTGCCGGCGGAGAGCCGCGATTTCGCGCATGTCCACGCGGACCATGCGCTGGTGCCGGGTACTGCGTTGCCCGTACCGGAAGGCGTGTTTCCGCGTTACGTCGAACAGCCGGACGCGAACGTCTGATGCTCGTCGACAGCCACTGCCATCTGGATTTTCCAGATTTCGCCGAGGAGCGGGCGGCCATCGTCGCCCGCGCTTTAGCCGCCGGAATTGGCCGTATGGTGACGATCTCGACACGCGTGAAGCGTTTTCCGCAAGTACTTGAGATCGCTGAAATTTTCGACAGAGTCTATTGCTCTGTCGGCACTCATCCGCACAATGCGGCCGAAGAACTGGATATCACGGTCGAGGAGCTTGTGCGGCTATCCGCGCACCCGAAAGTAGTGGCCATCGGCGAGGCCGGTCTCGACTATTTTTACGACAAGGCGCCACGCGATGCACAGGCGCAAGGCTTTCGCAATCACATCGCCGCCGCCCGTGAAACGGGGCTGCCGCTGGTCATCCATTCGCGCGATGCCGATGCCGACATGGCTGATATTCTCGAGGACGAAACAGGGAAGGGCGCCTTCCCCTTCATCCTGCATTGCTTTTCTTCCGGGCGCCGGCTTGCCGAGGTGGGCGTCGCTCTCGGTGGCTACGTGTCGTTCTCGGGCATCCTGACCTTCAAGAATTCAGCTGAGTTGCGTGCCATTGCCGCCGATGTCCCGCATGCCCGATTGCTGGTCGAAACCGATGCGCCCTATCTGGCGCCCGTGCCGTTTCGCGGCAAACGCAACGAGCCCGCCTATGTCGCCCATACCGCCAAGGTGCTGGCCGAAACGATCGGGGTAAGCAAAGCTGAAATCGCCGATCTGACCACAGATAATTTCTTCCGGCTGTTCGGCAAGATGCCGCGGCCTGCAGAGCAAAGTGCCTGAACGATGACTGACCGGCTGCGCCTCACCATTCTCGGCTGCGGCTCGTCCCCAGGTACGCCGCGCATCACCGGCGATTGGGGCAATTGCGACCCCGACAACCCCAGGAACCGGCGCACCCGTGCCGCCGCGCTCGTCGAGCGGATCGCGGCGAACGGCAGCCGAACGACTGTCGTCATCGACACGGGGCCGGATTTTCGGCAGCAGATGCTGCTGGCCGGCGTTAAACGTGTCGATGCGGTCGTCTATACCCACCCGCATGCCGACCATATCCATGGCATCGACGATCTGCGCGGTTTCGTCCTCGATCAGCGCCAGCTCATCGACGTCCATGCCGACAGGGCGACGATGCTTCGGCTGCGGGAAGCGTTCGGATACTGTTTCGAGACGCCGCAAGGCAGCTCCTATCCGCCGATCGTCAGGCCGCATCTCATCGACCACACCAGGCCGGTGGTCGTTGAAGGAGAGGGGGGTACCCTCACCCTCGAGCCGCTGCCGCAGATCCACGGCGACATCGTATCGCTCGGTTTCCGCATTGGCGGTCTCGCCTATTGCCCCGACATCAGCGACTTTCCGGAACCCACCGCCGAACGGCTGGGCGACCTCGACGTGCTGATCATCGACGCGCTGCAGTACCGGACGCATCCAAGTCATCTGTCACTTGGCGAAGCGCTTGAATGGATCCAGCGGCTGGCGCCGATACATGCGGTGCTGACACATATGCACGTGCCGCTCGACTACGTCTCGGTGATGGCCGAGACACCAGCCAATGTCGAACCCGCCTATGACGGCATGGTTATAGAAATCCCTTATGAATCAGCACGATGCGAATAGAGCTTCATGAGGGCTTTCGGCTCCTTGGTGCAAATATCAGCAGCGTTCCGATCCGCTCGTAGCCCATCCGAGGATAAAGCAGCGCCCCGGCATGGGTTGCTGCCAGCACCGAGTACCTTGAACCGCGCGCGCGATCGTCGTGCAACATTTTCGATATCAAAGCCTGACCAATGCCGCGACGCCGGTGCGACGGCTCGACATACATGCTCGAACACCAGGTGGCTCCCACGGCATCCAGGCTGCGAACGCGCCCAACGATGTCGGCGCCATCGATTGCCACATACTGGCGGAACGGCGCGGTGTCGCCGAGCAAATCGTCTGGGATCGGCTGCCGGCGGATGATCTTTCCCAACTGTGCCGCCCGTTCGGCCGTCTGCACGCGTTCGACCGAAGCAACCGATGGCGGGTTCGGAATCCGGTGCAATCGGTGGACGAAAAAGCCTTCGGTCCGCAGCAGCCGGTAGCCGAGAGCTTTGTAGGCGGTTCGTGTCGGCCCGTCCGGATCGTCGTTCGCGATCACAACGGAAATGGCAAAGCCCGGCCGTGCATGCTGCCGCACGACGGCATCGGTCTCTTGAGCGGCGACGTCATGGACGACCCATTCTTCGCCGCGGTAATCGCGAGGATTCTTGCGTTCGGCATCGCGCATCAGCCACAATGGTCCAACCCGGCTGGCCTCGTAAGGAAAGGTGCGGCTCCTGTCAGCGCTGAAGCCATGCACGAACACTTCGATTGCCGCTTCGATCTCGCTGTTTGCCATCTTCATTTCGACAGCCTAGCGTTGGCGATCCGCTCAAGGCAATACGCCACAATCGGCTCAAGCCTATGAGAACCAGCGGCAATTTACAGTTCTTGGCCCATGCGTTAGTTCCATAATCTATCTTATGCGACTTTTGGATACGGCGAGCGGCATGGATGCGGCGGTCCCCGACTTCACTTTCCAGTTCCCTTGGAGGCTTCAGCCTGGAGACACGTCAGGCTTGCAAACATCGGCTCGATATTGTGAGCGCGCAGCCGTCGGCAGCGCGCTCGACTCTTTGTTCGAACGATCGGGTCAATCGGAGCGACTATTCCAGAATAACGGTGGCCTCCACCTCGAAAAGAATGGGATCGATTGCAAGCTTGGGAACGGGAACCAGAGTCTGCGCCGGCAGCGCCTCGCCGAACATGTCCTTGACGTTCCTGGTCAACACCTCGAGCTTGGACATGTCGTGGTCGACCACGAAGACCGTGAGCTTCGCCACCTGATCCGGCCTGGCGCCGATGCCCTCAAGCGCAGCATGCAAATTTGCGTAGGCCTGCTTCACCTGGACGGCGAAATCCGGTGACAAGGCTCCTGTGCTGTCTTGGCCGCCCTGCCCGGAGATGTAGGCGATCCGAGCTCCGAGCGGTGCGATTACGGCGGTGCTGTAGCCATTCGGCGACGGGTCGTAGAGCGCCTGTGGATTGACAATAGTCAGCTTGAACTCGTTCGCCGGCGACGCAGTGGGGACTGCAATGGTCATGATGATTAGCCCTCCGATAAGCAGATGCTTGATTGCGCGTGACATGGTTTTTCGCTTGGCTCCGCAGCCTGCGAGCAACCCTACCCTGGCGCCTGCAGATTGAACTTTAACCTAATCGCTACGTGAATCGTGCGATGTACGAGTCATCGTATGGTACGTCGTACGAGTCAATCGTTCAAGATCGACATTTGTCGCGTTGCCGGTCAAAATCGATGTTCTGAAAAAGCGAGGACGACGGATGGTAGCCAAACGCAGCGGCGCCCGGAGCAAAGGAGATCAACAGAGCGTGTCGCTCCAGCCCGTGCAGCAAGCGAGCAGCGAGCCGCCGCTGTCTCGAGAGCGTATCGTGGCGACCGCGGTGGAACTGCTGGACGCCCAGGGCATAGACGGATTGACAATGCGTCGGCTGGCCGATCGCCTCGGCTCGGGTGTGATGAGTCTATATTGGCACGTCGACAACAAGGAGGATGTCTTTGATCTAGCAGTCGATTCGGTGCTCGAACATCGCGGATCGCCTGAAACAGGTGAGTCTCCGGACTGGCGCGGAGACGTCGTTCATATGCTCGAAGACTGGCGCGCCAGAATGTTGCGCCATCCTTGGTCGGCATCGCTGTTGCGGCGCCGGGCGCTCGGTCGGAACATTCTCGGTCGCCTGGAAATGCTGAGCAAGACCTTGTCCAGAGCCGGTGTTGCGGACGCGGATCTGAACGCCGCGATATGGTCGCTCTGGAACTATGTGATGGGCGCTACCCTCACCCGGGCAAGCTTCGACCTCTCGGAAGAAGACAGGGCAGCCGCACAGCAGCGTCTTACACATCTCAGCGAACACTACCCGACAATCGAACGCTCTCGTCTGCTGTTGGACAACGATTGGGATGGCGCCTTCCGAAGAGGCCTCGACTTCCTGCTCGACGGCCTCTCGCCAAGATAGAATTCCGGCGCTCCGCCCGGAGCAGACCGGATGGCGCTGCTTTGCGCATGCCAGTTTGACGCAAGTGCTTCCCAGTCCACATCGTCACGTTTGGCTCGCCGCCAGGGCGGCGCAGCAGCGGGCAAGCCCCAGGTGCTCGATCCCATCGCGGCGGTGGCTGGTGCGGCTGCATTGCAGCTGAATTGTTGCAGTTGGCGATGTCGTCGCCACGCATTGCCAACCGCTGGTCGGAATCCTCTCTGCAGTCGATCTTTTGCGCAAACCTTTTTGGCCGACATGCGTTGTTTTCTCTCCAAGCCAAGGAGACGATCATGCAGATGAAGTCGGAAATAGCCGGTGAAGCGGCCAAGCAGCGCCATATCCAACGTGGCATCGATGCCAAGGACAAATCGAAAGGCGATGGGAAGCTGCAAGGCGCCATGCAGGCTGGCGCCCGCGAATATCCCGAGCCCCCTTTCCCTGAGCAACATCAGCCCAAACCGGGACATGAATGGGCCATAGAGCCGGCGCCGCTGTACGATGCGCCTTACTATCTCGGATCGAAAAAACTCAACCAAAAGGTAGCGCTCATCACGGGCGGCGATTCGGGCATCGGCCGCTCGGTGGCGGTGTTGTTCGCCCGCGAGGGCGCCGACGTCGCGATCGTCTATCTGGCCGAGGACAAGGACGCTGAAGAGACCAAATCCGCGGTGGAAAAGGAGGGACGACGCTGCCTCCTGGTCAAGGCCGATGTCAGCGAACGCAGCCACTGCCACAAGGCGGTCATGGAGACCGTTGAAAAATTCGGCCGCATCGACGTGCTGGTCAACAATGCTGCGTTCCAGATCCATTCCAGCGACTTCGGCGAGCTCACCGAAGAACATTTCGACACGACGTTGAAGACCAATCTTTACGGCTATTTTCATATGGCGCAGGAAGCGGTGCCGCACATGAAACCCGGTTCGGCGATCATCAACACCGGTTCGGTAACCGGTATCGACGGTTCAAAACAGCTGGTCGACTATTCGATGACCAAGGGCGGCATCCATGCTTTCACGCGGGCCCTGTCGGGCAATCTCATCGGCAAGGGCATAAGGGTGAATGCGGTAGCACCGGGTCCGGTGTGGACGCCGCTCAATCCGTCGGACAAGGAAGCTGACGACGTCTCGAAATTCGGCGCCGACACGCCAATGAAACGACCAGCGCAACCGGAAGAGCTCGCGCCGGCCTATGTGTTCCTCGCTTCGCCGCATTGCTCGAGCTACATCACCGGCGAGATCTTGCCCGTCGTCGGAGGGTACTGAGGATGGCCGAAACGAAGTCCGCAACGAAGGAGTAGGATGGATGGGCCGTCTGCTTTTCATGGTGGCGTTCGCTTGTGTAGCGTATCGCATCTACACGGAAACCGCAGGGTCTGCTCGGCATGTGCCGCAGGATGACGGTGAGGCGCTGCGCAAGCAATCAGCGGCACTGGGCGTCGACCCGTCTCGCTGACGGGATGGAACCTACCGGCAATCCGGCCGGCCGAGTTACCAGCCGGCCGGATTGCAGCCTTATTCGGCTGCCTGCAGGTTGATCTTGCTTTCCGCCATTTCGGTGAGCTTGCGATCTGTCGCCTGCTCTTCCTTGAGATTCTTGGCCAGCACATTGGCGCAGTCGGTGCGGCCAAGCTGCTTTGCCCAGGCGATGAGCGTGCCGTAGCGCGTCATCTCGTAGTGTTCGACGGCCTGCGCCGAAGCAATCAGCGCCGCGTCGAGAACCTCCTTGTCATCGACGTCACCGCTCACGTCGTCGGCCTCCTCGAGAATGCCGTCGATTGCCGGACAGTTGACCTCCTTGGCCTTGACGCCATGCAACTCAAACACCTGTTCGACGCGCTCGACATGGCCTCTCGTCTGATCGAGGTGCTTTTCAAATCCGGCTTTCAATTGCGGGTCGGTTGCCTTGTCGATCATCTTCGGCAGCGCTTTCTCGATCTGCTTTTCGGCGTAATAGATGTCGCGCAGCGTGTGCACGAAGAGATCGTCGAGTGTCTTTATGTCCTTCGAAAAGAAGCCCATGGCCTTACCTTTCATTGCGCTTGGTGTGGATTTCGGCGACGGGGTTTGCGCCGCCAACAAAGACCGGGACGGTTCCCGGCTTGTCTGGTCAACGTGCCGGCACCGAAGGAGTTCCTGATTTCCGAGGGCGGACCCGTTCCCCCTTCTCCAAGACCTGCGATCCGGTCGGTGGGGAGCCTTTGTCTCGATCACACGTTCTAGTCGCAGAGCAATCGGAACCGAGAAGGGTTGGCGGAATGTATTTCATTGCATTGGCGACTGACTATGACGGCACGCTGGCTCATGATGGGGTCGTCGCCAAGAAAACGCTCACTGCGCTTGAGCGGTTCAAGAAAAGCGGCCGCAAGCTGGTTCTCGTCACCGGGCGTGAACTGCCCGATCTCAAGGGCGTCTTTCCCGAGCTTAGCCTCTTCGACAAGGTCGTCGCTGAGAATGGCGCGATGATCTACACGCCGGCCAGCGAGGAAGAGCGGGTGATCGCCCCGCCGCCCGAGCCCAAA